>NZ_JBCOAR010000001.1:0-236847 GCF_040226755.1 Ligilactobacillus sp. RTP31139st1_D10_RTP31139_211217 | reverse complement strand
AGTTTAAATATTGTTCTTCAGTATAATATCTTCGATTGGTGAGAGTCCGATATGCTTTTAACACACCTTTACTATCCCAAATTTGCAAAGTTCTGACTGTAACACCTAAACGTTCAGCCATTTCTTTCGGCTTTAACATTGTCATAATAACCACCCACTTTTACTTCTTTCCATGGTTTGTTATAACAAATTTTTCTACATTATTCTATGTTTTTGGTAACAGTTAACCACTCCAATTTTTTAAATTTTTATTACATTGTACCCAATACAATGCGTTGGAACAACAATTATCCTTAAATCTAGGTACTTTGATCCAGACCTAACGATTGAGCAAAAAGAAGTGGTATGCTATCATTAAGGCAGACCACTTAGAGGAAGGTGAAGCTATATGCCTGATGATGTGCATCGGCAGGGCAAAACGATCGCTGAGATCAAAGAAGGCGATTCATTGACTGTAACGGAAAGTATCTCAGAACGAGATCTGTTGATCTATTTGGGACTGACTAACGATAATAACCCACTGTATATTCAAAATGAATATGCACAAAAATTAGGGTACGCTGGTCCAGTTGTGCCCCCAGTGTTGTTGAGTGGGATCATTACGAGCTCAGTTTCAAAATTATTACCTGGACCTGGGAGTGAAGTAGTGAATTTTTCAGCTAACTTCATTCGGCCAGTCTATCATGATGAGATCGTCACATTCAGTTTTGAAGTGATCAAAGTTGATACGATGAAAGAAGTTGTGATGATCTCAGTTGAGGGTAATAACCGTCAAAATGAACGCGTTTTAGATTCAGTTGTCATGGCTCGGCCTCCGCGTCAGCAAGATTAGCTACATTTATAATTAGTTAGATAATTGAAAGAAGGAGAATTTTATGAATAACAATCCCGAAGTTTACGGTAATAGTAATGCTGGCTTGAACAGTTTCTTTACTAAGATGTATGGGTATATGAGTGCTGCAGTGGCAGTTTCGGCGTTAACGGCTTTCTTGGGTTCGTTTAGTCCGACTGTGATCCGGTTTATGAGTAATCCGATCGCCTTATTTGCGGTCTTTGGGGTCCAATTAGTTTTGGCTTACTCCATGTCATCGCTTAAGTCACAACGCTCACCATTAGTCAGTGCCTTAGGTTTGTTTGTCTTTGCCGGGTTGGAAGGTCTGCTCTTTAGTGGGATCTTCATCGTTTACACGGCCCAAAACATTACGAGTGCTTTTGTTTCCGCCTTTGTGATGTTTGCCGTTTTATCCTTTATGGGATCAACAACTAAAAAAGATCTCTCAGGGATCGGCCGCCAAGCTCGTGCAGCTTTGATCGCGTTTATCATCGTATCGTTGATCAACATGTTCTTGCAAAGCCCAATGATCACTTATGTCTTTTCCTTTATCGGCTTAGTGATCTTTGCCGGTTTGACAGCTTGGGATACTCAACGTTTACGTCAAATGTATCTTCAAATGGGTTCACAAGTAAATGTTAATAATTTGGCCTTGATGGGTGCTTTACAGCTCTACTTAGATTTTATCAACATCTTTATCTTCTTGTTGAATATCTTTACCGGTGCTGGTGGCGACCGCGACTAGTCAAACGAGTCTCTTCGACTTTTCGGAGAGGCTTTTTTAATTTCTACGAAAAATTTGTTAAAATAAAAGAAACTAGATAAGAGGACGGATCGATATGGCAGAAGATAAGAAAATGTTATTAGTGGATGGCAATAGTGTGGCTTTCAGAGCCTTCTTTGCGCTCCACAACCAATTAGAGCGCTTTGTCAATCATGCTGGGCTGCATACGAATGCGATCTATGGCTTTAAATTGATGTTAGACAAGATCTTAGGCGATGTTTTACCGAGTAATGTCTTAGTTGCTTTTGATGCAGGTAAAGTGACTTTTAGAACGAAAGCTTATGCTGATTACAAAGGCGGGCGTTCCAAGACCCCGACTGAATTGTCAGAACAGTTTCCTTACATCAGAGAATTGCTCGATGCTTATGGGATCAAACACTATGAATTACCCGAATATGAAGCCGACGATATTATCGGGACGATGACCGCTCAAGCTGAAAAAGCGGGCTATCAAGTCACGATCGTAACGGGGGACCGAGATCTGACCCAATTGACGACTGATAAGACGACTGTTGCGGTGACGATCAAAGGGGTAACTGAGATCGAAGAGTATACGCCAGCTCATGTGATCGAAAAATACGGCTTGCAACCAGCACAGATCGTTGATATGAAAGGCTTGACGGGTGATAGTTCAGATAACTACCCTGGGGTGACTAAAGTCGGTGAAAAGACCGCGCTCAAGCTTTTAAAACAATACGATACGATCGAAGGGATCTATGAAAACATTGAAGCGATGAAAAAGTCTAAGTTAAAGGAAAACTTGATCAATGATAAAGAGATCGCATTTCAATGTAAAGATCTGGCGACGATCAGAAAAGATGCTCCAGTAGACCTAACTTTAGCTCAGACAGCGTGGCCAGGAGCTAAAAAAGAAGATCTGCTCAAGTTCTTTGAAGAGATGGATTTTAAGAGTTTTATCGCTCAATTACAAGCTAGTTCAACCGCCGATGTCAGTGCAGAGCCTACTTTGAGTAAATTAAAGGTCGAACCTTTGGATGCTGCTAAGGTCGAAACGCTGGACTATGATAAAGATTCAGATATCAGCTTTTACCTTGAACTAAGTAATGATAATTATCATACAGCTGACTTTTGGGGCTTTGGACTTAAGATCGATGACCGATATTATGCAGCTAGAGATGTTGAGCTTTTGAAATTACCTAAGCTAAAGCAATTATTGGAAGATCCTGCGCTCGAAGTTGATGTTTTTGATGGCAAACAGACCTGTGTAGCCTTAGAACGCTTAGGTATCGAACTAAAAAATATCAATTTTGACTTACTTTTAGTCTCATATTTGTTAAATACAAGTGATAACAGCAATGATCTAGGTAATTTAGCCAAGCGACATGATTACTTTGATGTTGAGACCGATGAAGAAGTCTATGGAAAAGGGGCTAAGCGCAAAGTTCCAGCTGATGATGCGCTATACTTTGAACATTTAGCACATAAACTCAAGGCCATCTCAGACCTAGAAGATAAGTTGATGAAAGAACTAGCTGAAAATGAGCAAGAAGATCTTTATTTTGAGATCGAACGTCCACTTTCATTAGTTTTAGCACAGATGGAGATCTCCGGGATCAAAGTCGACCGTGAACGTTTAGACATCATGCAAAGTGAATTTAAGGAACGCTTGAGTGAGTTAGAACAACAGATCTATAACGAAGCGGGTGAGAAATTCAACATCAATTCACCTAAGCAACTTGGGGTGATCTTGTTTGAAAAATTAAAATTACCAGTCGTCAAAAAGACTAAAACGGGCTACTCAACAGCTGTCGATGTCTTAGAAAAATTACGTGGGATGTCACCGATCATCGATAATATTTTAGCTTACCGCCAATTAGCTAAATTACAATCGACCTATGTTGAAGGCCTATTGAAAGTTATCGCAGCTGATGGTAAGGTCCACACGCGGTATACCCAAACTTTGACGGCAACCGGACGTTTATCGTCAGTCGATCCTAACTTGCAAAATATCCCGGTCCGGTTAGAAGAGGGCCGTAAGATCCGGCAAGCTTTTGTACCAAGTCATCCAGATTGGGAGATCTTTGCTTCTGACTATTCGCAGATCGAGTTACGGGTCTTAGCCCATATTTCAAAGGATCCGCATATGCAACAAGCTTTCAAGGATGATTTTGATATTCATGCTAATACTGCGATGCGTATTTTTGGACTAGATGATCCAAGTGAAGTTACGGCTAACATGCGTCGGCAAGCTAAAGCGGTCAACTTTGGGATCGTTTATGGGATCAGTGATTTTGGTTTGGCTCAAAGCATCGGAAGTACGCGTAAACAAGCCAAAGAATTTATGGAGACGTATCTAGCTTCATTTCCTGGAGTCCATCAATACATGCAAGATATCATTGAGAGTGCGCGTCAAAAAGGCTACGTTGAAACACTTTTCCATCGCCGACGGTACTTGCCAGATATCAAGAGCAAAAATTACAACTTGCGCTCATTTGCGGAACGGACAGCGATGAATACTCCGATCCAAGGGAGTGCAGCTGATATCATCAAAGTTGCAATGATCAATATGCAACAAGCCTTAAAAGATGCGGGCTTAGAAGCCAAAATGTTGTTACAAGTGCACGATGAGTTGATCTTTGAAGCACCGAAAGCAGAGATCCCTAAATTAAAAGAGTTAGTGCCAAAGATCATGGATTCAGCTGTTGAGCTGTCGGTCCCATTAAAGGTCGAAAGCGCTAGTGGTAAGACGTGGTTTGAGACTAAATAGTATAAGATGAGGTGAAAAAATGCCAGAGTTACCAGAAGTAGAAACTGTCCGTCGCGGTTTGCAAAAATTAGTTTTAGGTCAAAAGATCGCGCGAGTCGAAGTTTTATATCCTAAGATGATCGTTGGTGATGCTGACGATTTTAAAGCTAAATTAACAGAGCAAACACTTGAAAAGATCGAACGTCGGGGCAAGTATTTGCTCTTTAGGTTTACAAATGGCCTTACCGTTGTCTCCCATTTGCGCATGGAGGGTAAGTTTTATGTCAAAGAAGCGACTGATCCAGTCGATAAACATACGCATGTCATCTTTGATCTAGCCGATGGCCGGCAATTGCGCTATAACGATGTCCGTAAATTTGGGCGAATGCAATTAGTTCAAACGGGTAGTGAAGAAAAATTGCCTGGGTTAGCCAAATTAGGACCAGAGCCAGTGGCTGAAACTTTTAAAGTGGCTGACTTTTATCAAAAGCTACAAAAAAAGAAGAAAAATATCAAGACCGCCTTACTCGACCAGACCTTGGTCACGGGTCTAGGTAATATCTATGTTGATGAGGTGTTGTGGCAAAGTAAGATCCATCCTGAGACGTCATGTCAAAAATTGACTTTAGACCAAGCAACGATACTGCATGATAATATCATCACTGAATTAGCTAAGGCGATCAAAGCAGGTGGCACAACGATCAGAAGTTACACGGATGCTTTCCAAAAAACAGGCGCTTTTCAGTTCGAACTAGATGTTTATGGCCGGACCGATGAGCCATGTAAACGTTGTGGAACAAAGATCCAAAAGATCGTAGTGGGACAACGGGGCACGCATTTTTGTCCGCATTGTCAGCAGGTGGTAAAATGTCATATATTCTAGGCTTGACTGGTGGGATCGGGATGGGCAAAACGACGATCAGTAATTTTTTACAAACATTAGATTTTAAGATCCTCGATGCTGATGTGATCGCCCGCCAAGTCGTTGAACCAGCGACCCCTGGTTTAGCTAAATTAAAAAAAACATTTGGATCTCAGATCATCCAAGCTGATCAGACTTTAGATCGGGCTAAACTCGGCAAGATCGTCTTCAATGATCCTAAGAAATTAGCTCAATTAAACCAGATCATGCAGCCATTGATCAGAGCTGAATATGAAAAACAGCTAGCTTTAGCTGAGCAAAAGGGCGATAAAGTAGTTGTGATCGATGCTGCCTTATTATTTGAAAATGGTTATGCAGATCATTGTGATGCAGTTATCAATGTTGAAGTTCCTAAAGCACTTCAGCTAAAACGGATCATAGAACGCGATCATTTGAGTGAGGAGGCGGCACTTGAGCGGATCGCTAGTCAGATGTCGGCTGAAAAAAGGCGAAATTTGGCTACAATTACAGTAGATAGTTCGGGAACAGTTGAAGAAACGCAAGCGCAAGTGATAAAATGGCTAAAGATAAATAATTTAATCGAAAATTAGGCAGCGAGGTAAAGATTATGAAGTGTCCAAATTGTCATCAAAATGGATCACGTGTAGTGGATAGCCGTCCCGCCGACAATGGACATGCCATTCGGCGCCGGCGGGAATGTGAAAATTGTGGTTTCCGTTTTACTACATTTGAAAGAGTAGAAGCAGCGCCACTCTTAGTTATTAAGAAAAATGGTGCTAGAGAAGAATTTAATCGTGAAAAAGTCTTGCGGGGTGTCATGCGAGCGGCTGAAAAACGGCCCGTCGCGATGGATGAGATCCAAAATATCGTCGATCAAGTCGAAACAAAGATCCGGGCAGTCGGCGGGAATGAAGTTTCGAGTCAATTGATCGGTGAATATGTGATGGAGATCTTAGCAAATGTCGATGATATCGCCTATATCAGATTTGCGAGCGTCTATCGTGAATTTAAAGATATGGCATCTTTTGCGAAGGAATTGCAAGACTTGATGGCACGTGACAACGAAAAAAATAAGTAGTTGGGGGATGTTAGGCGATGAGTGAAGGATTAAGGCAGATGTCGCCTAAGGATGGTTACGTCGTCAATACTAAAGCCCATATCGGTTCGACAGAGTTCAAAGTCATTTTAAAGCTCTACCAACCGTTGATGGGGGTCAATGCTTATGGTGTTTATTCACTATTAGCGACTAAAGTGGCTCAAACACCAGACCTGTTAGCCCGCCGGATGCATAAAGAGTTATTGGATATTTTGAGTTTAGGTTTGCGCGACTTTTACGAAGCGCGGATCAGATTAGAGGCCCTCGGGTTATTGAAGACATTCGTGCAAAAAGATGAACTTGGTCAAGTGTTTATCTATGAGTTACAAGCTCCTTTGAGTGCTGAGGCTTTCTTTAAAGATGATCTCTTGAGCATGCTTTTAGCCGATTCATTGGGACAGACCCAATATGATGAGTTAAAACAAGAATTTGTCAAACCAGATCTCACGTATGCTAATGCCAAAGAGATCACCAAGTCGCTACTAGATGTTTTTACGGTGAAAAAAGATGCATTACTCAAAAATTCACAGATAAAAGCGATACCTAAACCGACTAAAAATCTCGTCGATTCAGTCGAAGTCGATCTGGATGTAGAATATTTAAAAGAGCTTTTAGCCCGATCTTTTGTACCCGCAACTGAGATCAGCCGTTCACTTGAGACCTTAAAGTCGATCTCTTTGTTGTATGGTCTAGATGAACTAGAACTCGTCAAATTGCTCGAACAAGCACTAAATGTCAAAGATGATAAAGTCGATCTTGAGCTCGTCAAAAAATTAGCCACACAGCAATTTGATCGGCAATTCAAAGAGATAACACCTAAAGAGTCGAAAGTGACTGAACCAGTTGATCCGGCGGTGAGTGCGGAATTGACGCAAACTGATCTAGCGCTGATCGCCGTTTCAAAACAATATCTACCTTTGGAATTCATCGAAGAACTCAAACGGCAAAAGCACAGTTTTGTGACGAATTTAGAGCGTTATACGGTCAAAAATCTAGTTGAAAAGCAAGTTTTACCTAATGCGGTGATCAATGTGCTCCTGCACTATTATTTGATCGCGCAAAATAATACGATGCTGGAAGATAAAGTCGCTAATCGCTTTACCAAAGCTGCAGCTAAGTTGGCTGAAAAGAAGATCCAGACCCCAGAAGAAGCCATGCTTTATATGCGCGAGGCTAACCAAAAAGCACGAGAAAAGCAGAAACAAAAGCAATATTATGGGCGTAAGCAACAAGTCGTGCAAAAAGAGACTTTGCCGGACTGGGCTAAGACAAAAGAAAATAAAGCTGTATCTAAACCGGCTAAAGAGGATAAACAGGCCTTGAATGCTGAGATCGATGAATTGTTAGCTCAATTGGAACAAAGTGAATAGAAAGGCAGGTGGCTAGGATGGAAGATCTAGGGAAAAACTTGACGGAGCGGATGCAAAAAAACAATTGGAACCAGCGTTATCAAGAACTGATCGCTGAGATCTTACAAGATGATGAAGTGCGGACTTTTTTAGCGGAAAACAGTCAAGTCCTGACGGAAGCTGATGTGATGAAAAGTGCCAGCAAGTTATATGAATTCGTAACGCTAAAAAAACAGCTAGCTCAAGGAAAACAGACCTTTGCACCCGGATACCTACCGATACTTGCGATCAGCAATCATCGGATCGAAGTCGTGTATGTGCCGACCGCAGAATTAAAAGCTAAACGTGAACAAAAAGCCCTAGAAGCTCGTGTCAAGACGATCAATTTACCGCGTAGTGTTCGTCGGGCGCAATTAAAAGATTACGAGCGTAGTGATGAGCGGATGGAAGCTTTAAAAGCGGCGCTATCTTTTATCACTAGTTATACCAAAGCACCAAAAGATTTTCATAAGGGATTATACCTCGAAGGCAGTTTTGGAGTCGGTAAGACCTATCTTTTGGCGGCGATCGCTAATGATCTAGCTAAGCGAGGTTACCAGACGACACTGGTGCATTTTCCATCATTTGCGGTTGAGATCAAGGGCTCGATTGGTAAAAATCAGACAAATGAATATATCGATAATTTGAAAAAAGCTCAAGTTTTGATGATTGATGATATCGGAGCTGATTCTTTGAGTAGCTGGATTAGAGATGATGTTTTAGGTGTTATTTTGCAATATCGGATGCAAGAAGAATTACCGACATTTTTTAGCTCGAATCTTTCGTTAGAACAACTAGAGCAACAATATTTGACTGTCAACAACCGGGGCGAAGCAGAGCCTTTGAAGGCCAAACGCATCATGGAACGGATCAAATTTTTGGCTGATGAGTATCATGTTGTAGGAAAAAATCGCCGAAATCCGGAATAATGACTTGAAATTAAAGAAGTTTCGTGCTTAAATAGGAATTACATTAAGTAAAAGACAAACGGCAAATCAATTCAGGGAAAGAGGCCTTTGACTGCAAGTCTCTTAAAGAGGAGCTTACCACTTTTATCACGATAGCCTACTGCAAAGGTAGGACGGCTCGTTTCCGTTATCGACGATCAAGAGAGGGTCAACTGACCTTGAAATTGGGTGGAACCGCGTTAAAGACGCCCCTAGTGTTAAATGTAGCACTAGGGGCGTCTTTTATGTCTTGGTAAAAATCAAGGAGGAACATATAATGTCAGAGATCAATGTTAAGTTTCCAGATGGTGCTGTAAAACAATTTGCAGCTGGAACAACAACACAAGATATCGCAAAGTCTATCAGTATCAGCTTAGCTAAGAAGTCTGTTGCAGGTAAATTTAACGGTAAATTAGTGGATTACAACGAACCTTTAAATGAAGATGGTACGATCGAGATCATCACTAAAGATTCTGATGAAGGGATGAACGTGTTATGGCAAACAGCAGCTAATGTTTTAGCTAGTGCTTTGCATAGCCTTTATCCAGAAATGAAGTTTGGTCAAGGTGAAGCTTTAGAACATGGCTTCTTCTTTGATACAGACAATGCAGCTGGTCAAGTGGCCGAAGCTGATTTTGAAAAGATCGAACAAAAGATGCAAGAGATCATCAAGCAAAACTTACCGATCGAACGTGTTGAATATACGGAAGAAGAAGCTTTGCAATTAGTTGCCGGTGATCAATACCAAACTGAATTAGTCAAAGAGATCGCTGCCGATAACGCAGGTAAAGTCGTAGCTCACAAGTTAGGTGATTTCAATGATTTCTCATTTGGACCACAATTAGCTTCAACTGGTGCGATCAAAGTGTTCCAATTGCTTTCAGTGGCTGGTGCTTACTGGAAAGGTGCTTCAAGCAACCCAATGTTACAACGTATCTACGGAACAGCCTTTTACAAGCAAAAAGACCTTGAGGCTGAATTACAACGTCGTCAAGAAGCACGTGAACGTGACCACCGTGTGATCGGTAACAATTTAGACCTCTTCTTTGTTGATCCTAAAGTTGGGGCTGGTCTCCCATACTGGATGCCAAATGGGGCAACGATCCGTCGGACGATCGAACGCTATATCATCGACAAAGAAGTTGCTCGTGGCTACGAACATGTTTACACACCAATTTTAGCTAACGTTGATCTTTACAAACAATCAGGTCACTGGGATCACTATCGCGAAGACATGTTCCCACCAATGGATATGGGTGATGGTGAATTACTTGAATTGCGTCCGATGAACTGCCCATCCCACATTCAAGTTTACAACCACCATATCCGTTCATACCGTGATCTTCCATTGCGTATCGCTGAACTTGGGATGATGCACCGTTACGAAAAATCCGGTGCTTTGACAGGTCTTTCTCGGGTACGTGAAATGACATTGAATGATGGTCATACTTTCGTAGCGCCAGATCAGATCGAAGAAGAATTCAAGCGGACACTTCAATTGATGGTCGATGTTTACAATGACTTTGACATCAAGGACTACCGTTTCCGTTTGAGCTACCGTGATCCTGAAAACACACATAAGTACTACGATGATGATGAAATGTGGGAAAAATCCCAACGCATGCTCAAAGCAGCTATGGATGATCTTGGCTTAGATTACTTTGAAGCTGAAGGCGAAGCTGCTTTCTACGGTCCTAAATTAGACGTTCAAACTAAGACAGCTCTTGGTGGGGAAGAAACACTTTCCACGATCCAATTGGACTTCTTGTTACCAGAACGTTTCGACCTCAAGTACACAGGGGCTGATGGTGAAGAACACCGTCCAGTTATGATCCACCGTGGTATCGTATCAACGATGGAACGTTTCACAGCTTACTTGACAGAAATGTACAAAGGTGCTTTCCCAACTTGGTTAGCTCCAAAGCAAGTTGAGATCATTCCAGTTAAGAATGAACTTCACTTGGATTATGCGCGTCAATTGATCTCAAAATTGGGTGCACACCAGATCCGTGTAAGCATCGATGACCGAAATGAAAAGATGGGTTACAAGATCCGTCAAGCACAAGTGATGAAGACACCATATACTTTAGTTGTTGGTGACCAAGAAGTAGCTGACGGCACTGTAACTGTTCGTAAATACGGTAGTGAAAAGACTGAAACAATGACTCAAGATGAATTCAGAAACCTTATCTTGCATGACATTGAAACTTACAGCCGTAAAGAAGACTAAGCATAACTAGAAAAAGCCTGGCTTTGATCAAATGATCAAGGTCAGGCTTTTTACTAGTTATTGTTTTTCCATTCGAATTTAGTCAAAGAATCATTTTTATTGCTACCGACTTCGTGTTTATTTTCGTAGAATTCTAGGTCAAAGTCTTTTTTGTTGTAACGATGTAGAAATGACTTGCTGAGTTCAGCGATCTTTTTAGCGATCATATTTTTTT
Source organism: Ligilactobacillus sp. RTP31139st1_D10_RTP31139_211217 (assembly GCF_040226755.1). NCBI lineage: Bacteria > Bacillati > Bacillota > Bacilli > Lactobacillales > Lactobacillaceae > Ligilactobacillus > Ligilactobacillus sp. RTP31139st1_D10_RTP31139_211217. Next base: position 225,766 of record NZ_JBCOAR010000001.1, on the reverse strand, counting down.
CAGTAGCGGGTGTGTCGTTAAAACCATCCACCGTGCTGACTTTGATCTCATCATCACCATCAAAAATAACTTTTTGGATCATCGTGCTCCAAGAAAATTCTGTTTGCCCAGCTTTAGCGTATTCATGGGCTTGTTTGAAATAATCACTAAAAGCGGTGTTGATATTTTGGCGTTTTGTTTTAGCTGACGCCTTTTTAGCAACACTATTTTTAGAGCTGATCAAGGTATGATCGCTGACATTTTCTAAAGTGTCTTTTTTAAAGATCAAGGTCAAGACTTGCTTATCTTTTACCGGATAAGTCCAAACATTAGCTTCATATTTGTCATGAGCCGGTTTGCCCAGCGTATCGATCACTTGGCGCTTGTTCATGCCGAGTTTGACCTGTTTAAAGTTTTTAGTGGATACTGTGTTAGCTTGGATGGTATCAGTTGTTGCTTGATAGGTAACGGTCCCCGCCAACCCCAAGCTCAAGCAGGCGAGACCAAGCATTAGTCCGTGATTTAATTTCATTTTAAAGACCTCCGTCTATATCTTATGCCTCTTAGGAAAAAGTATCAAAGATTTGATCTTATTTTTGAAATATTTAAAACTAAATTTACGCCTTAAAGGAATTTATGTACCAAATCTGTTGGATTTTAGACCAAATGAGATGATTTGGGCCAGTTTTCTCAAAGCAAGATATTATTATTCTAACTATAAAAAATACGAGGTGAAAACTTATGACCCGAGTTTATGATTATTTCAGATGTATAAGATCTTCTTTAAGGCCACTTTGTTGATCTCGGTAGTCGTGGTAGCCTTGACGCCGTTAGAGGCTTTAGCGCCAGTTTTAGGAGTACAGGCTGGCCAACGCTTGGTCGATCAGTTGAGTGCGCAACAGTCATATGGATATTTCTTTTGCTTATGGACGCTAGCAACGGTCTTGACGCAGGTTTTGCCGGTCGTAGGGACTAATTTTCAAGGGATGCTGACAGACAAGTTGACCGGGTTTATCAAACTCTCCTTGATGCGCAAGTCGCAACAGCTAAATTCCTTAGAGCTGTTTGATGATAGTGACTTTTTTGATGATCTAGAAGTATTAAACGAGGGTGCAAGTTGGCGTCCGGTGAATTTGATCGTTTTTGGAGTTGCGATCTTGCGTGAAGTGGTGACTATAAGTGGGATGTTTTGGTTGTTAGGAAAATATAATATGTGGCTCGCATTACTTTTATTGGGCGTTTTGGTGCCACAGACGCTCGTTTCGTATCGGATCCAACAGGAAGCCTTTGAAACGATGGTGACACGAAGCAAGTATGCCCGTAAATTAAATTACTTGAGTTCGTTATTGTTGGCGCGAGACGATGCCAAGGAAGTTCGTTTATTCGATATGTTTTCAGCGGTGATCACACGTTATCTGAAATTATTTAACTTATCACAAAAAAATGTTGACCAGATCCGGCGAAAGCAGATGTTTTTAGCTTTAGTCTTTTTAAGTATGACAGTGGCAGTCAGCGCTGGTGGCTTTTGGTGGTTTATCGGACAAGTTCAGCAAAAAACTCCTGGGGATCGGTGCCTTATTGATGTATATCTCGGTGATCGCTTATCTAGTTGAAGGGATGACGCGCTTGGTCGAAGACTCGAGTTTGTTATATGCTTCGTTGCTCTGGGTCAAAAAATATCAGCGCTTTTTAGAATTCAAGGAAAAGCAAACCGATGGGACTTTAGAATTTAAAGGTGATTTTAAAAAACTCAAGTTGGAGCACGTTTCGTTTATGTATCCTTTTTCGAAGGTGGAAGTATTACATGACCTGAATTTGGAGTTCAATGCAGGCGAAAAAATCGCAATCGTCGGTGAAAATGGTTCCGGAAAATCAACTTTAGTGAAACTCTTGTTGCGTTACTATGATTCAAGTAAAGGTCAGATCCTATTGGATGAGACGCCGTTATCTATGTATCGGTGTGCAAGCTATCGCAAATATCTCAGTGCAGCTTTTCAGGATTTTAGTCGTTTTAAGTTGAGTGTGGCCACTAATGTTTCGGCGTTAAAAAAAGGTCCGATTTCTAAGATAAAAGCCTGTTTAGCGCGTGTTGGGCTAACTATATTAGAAGCAGATCTGCAACAAAATTTAAGCAAAGAGTTCGATCATGGAACTGAACTTTCTAGGGGCCAATGGCAAAAGATCGCTTTAGCTAGGTGTTTATACAAAGACAGTAGCTTATGTTTTTTGGATGAACCGACCTCAGCCTTAGATGCGCGCAGTGAACAACAAATGTATCAAGAATTTCTAGCAGCCGACACGGGGCAGACGATCTTATTTGTGACGCACCGAATGTCAGCCGTGCATTTAGCCGATCGGGTCTTGTTTTTGAAAAATGGTACTATTGCTGGTTTTGCACCGCACGCCCAGTTGTTACAGTCTGATCAGACTTACCGTGAGCTTTATCAATTGCAAAAAGATGCTTATAAATAAAGCGTGTTCGACAATACGGTCAGCGCCGTATTGCCGAACACATTTCTATTACATAGATAGCGGTCTTCTCATTATCTATTTGTTAGCGAGATACTTATCGGCATCTTGTAAAACTTCAGCTAATGTGATCGCTTTTAGTTCATTTTCCATCGCTTGTTGGACGCGAAGCAATTTATCATCCAAAATGTTATGGATGTTACGCCCGACAGGACAGTTTGGGTTAGGATTCTCATGAAAACTAAAAAGAACTCCATCTTTAACGCTATCGACAGCTCGATAGACATCAAATAAACTCAGTTGGTCAAACGGCTTAATGATCGTTGCGCCACCTTGCCCACGTTTGACAGTGATCAAGTCTGCTTTTTTTAACTGCGACAAGATATTGCGGATGATCACAGGATTGACTTGGATACTATCAGCTAAGATCTCACTGGTCACTTTTTCTTCTGCTGGAGCAGTAGCGATATAAGTTAAAATGTGCATAGCGATCGTAAAACGGCTTGAGATCTGCATGAATATCACCTCTTTAAATATGACTTCAATATAGTCAACTATACTTTGCTGGGGTTGTGATGTCAATGGTTACAACGTTGAGGTCAATAATTATGTTATAATAAGATTAGATATGGATGCGCTATCACAATAAGGGGGGAACTATGAAAGCTGACAAGGAGATCTTGTATAACGTGATCGGTTATATTATTTGTGATTTGTTTTTGATTTGGTATTTACCTAATGATACTTGGCTTGAGATCGGGATAAACATAGTTATAATGATCGTTGTGATGTTTGGTGTATACATGATCCTAGATGTTATTTTGAAACGTCTGCGAGTTAGGAAAAATTAAGCTAGTGGGGCGCTTGTCAGAAGTGCCTTTTTTGATTGACAACGAAAAATATATTAAATATACTTTAGAAAAAAATGAAGTGATTTTCTAAAGGAAGTGAGCAATATGAAAGAAAATTTACGTAAATTTGCGTTAAAACATTTACCGGACTATTTTGAGCTGTTGCGTTTGCGTTCGATCTCAGCCCAGCAAAAAGAGATCCCCGAGACGGCAGAGTATCTGGTGAAAGTTTTTAATGAGTTAGGGGCAGCTCGGGTGGAAAAATTAGGGAGTCCGGAACATGCGCCAGCTATCTTTGCTGAATTTACTGGTAATGATCCGACTAAAACGATCTTGTTTTATCAGCACTATGATGTTCAGCCACCAGAACCCTTGGAGAAATGGGAAAGTGATCCTTTTGAACCGACGATCAGGGAGGAAAAACTTTATGCCAGAGGAGCTTCCGATAATAAAGGCGAGCTGATCTCACGCTTAGTTTTAGTTAAATATTTTCAGGCAAATGGTGGTTTGCCTGTCAACGTGAAATTTTTTGTTGAAGGTGAAGAAGAGATCGGCAGTTTACATGTCGAACAGATCGTTAAAGAAAACAAAGCTAAACTAGCCGCAGATGCGTGTATTTGGGAAGGCGGTGGCAAAAACTACGTCGACAATTATCAGATCGTCGGTGGTATGCGGGGGATTACGGTCTTTGATGTCGAAACGACAACAGCTGATATCGATCTGCATTCATCGTTAGCTTCATATGCTGAAAATGCTGCTTGGCGTTTAGTTCGTGGTTTAGCTACTTTGCGTGATGATACCGGTAAAGTTTTAGTCGAAGGCTTTTATGATGATGTCGAACCGTTGAGTAAGGCCGAAGAAGAAGCGGTCTTCGCCTATGATTTTGATTTAGATGTGGCAATCAGTCGGGCTGGTTTGAGACGGACCGTCAAAGCCGAGCATAAAGTAGCGTTAGTCAATGAGCCGACGATGACGATCAATGGTTTGACTGCTGGCTACCAAGGTAAAGGTGTCAAAACCGTGATCCCACATATGGCTTCGGCAAAATTAGATTGTCGGTTGACGCCTTCGCAAGACCCTAGAAAGATCGCCCAGTTGATCCAAGAACATTTAGATAAAAATGGCTTTGCTGATCTGAAAGTCAGATATCGTCTCGGTGAAAATGGTTATCGTTCCCCGATGAGTGATCCTTTCATCAAATTAGTCCTTGCTAAGGCCAAAAAGCACTACGGAAAACAAACTAAGTATCTGCCTAATTCAGCCGGTGGCGGTCCCGCTGAGATCTTTGGCAATGAACTGAATTTACCGATCGTGATCTTAGGGGTGTCTTATGCTGGAAGCCAAGTGCACAGCCCTAATGAGCATATTCGCCTTCAGGATTTTGGGGATGGAACGCAACTTTTAGGTGATATTTTAATAGAATTTGGTAAAAATTAAAGCAGTTTTTGAACTGAGTGATCATTTGCGACAAAATAAGACTTTTGTCGCTTTTTTGAGTGTCTTTATCTGTATTTTTACTGCAAGAGAACTATAATGGAGATGAAATTTGATAGATGGGGTGATATGTTATGTTAAAGAATAAAGCAGTAATGATCGGTGCTGGTATTGCTAATATGGCTGCCGCTGTTTATCTGATCCAAGAGGGTCACTGGCGCGGCGAAGACATCACTTTTTATGCCCTTGATCTACATGGAGCAAATGATGGTGCTGCCGCCTCAGTAGCCGCTGAACAGTATTGGAACAAGAACCATCCAATGGAAAACACCAAGGGCTATGTTGCACGGGGGGGTCGAATGTTGAATTATCGGACTTATGTTGATCTGATGGACTTGTTGGATCGGATCCCTTCAGTAACAGAGCCTGGCATGACAGCGGCTGAAGATACGCGTGATTTTGATAGCAAACACCGGACCTTTGATAAAGCACGGTTGATGCAAGGGGGCAAAGGGATCATTGATGGTCACAAACTAGGACTGAATAATTTAGACCGCATGTTGTTGACTCGTTTGATCATGTTGCCTGATGATAAGGAAGAAGAATTGGACAATGTTTCGATCGCTGAATACTTTAAAGATGATCCACATATGTTCCAAACAAATTTCTGGTACATGTGGGAGACGACCTTTGCCTTTCGTGTCGAATCATCAGCGCAAGAATTACGGCGTTACATGCATCAAATGATCTATGAATTTACTCAGATCGAACACTTAGTTGGGGTCAATCGGACACGTTATAATCAATTTGAAAGCATCATGTTGCCTTTGATCAAATACCTCGAAGGTCAAGGTTGCAAGTTTGTGATGAATAGTCGGGTCGAAGCTTTTGATTTCAAAGAGACTTCGATGCAAGATGAGATCACGGTCACTGGCTTGGAGATCTTAGATACGGCGACAAATGAGAAAAAACATGTCACGATCGATTCCGATACCGCTGTCTTCTTTACGAATGGTTCGATCACAGACTCGGCTAGCTTGGGTGACTTCAATACACCTGCCCCGGAAAATATGGACTATGGGGCTGCTTCATCACTGTGGAAGCAAGCGACCCAACATTTCTATAATTTGGGTAATCCCGATAAATTCTTTGCTGATCGGAATGCTTCAGAATGGGTCAGCTTTACTTTGACGACCAAAGATCACCTGTTGTTAAATGAGATCACTCGGATCACGACCCAATTACCGGGCAATGCGCTCAATTCATTTCTATCAACCGAGCCGATCACGCCACTAGGCCACGAAGATGTCAACATGTCGATCGTCGTTCACCATCAACCGCACTTTACGACGCAAAAGCCAAATGAGACCGTCTTATGGGGTTACTTCCTTTACCCAAGACGGCGGGGTGAATTTGTCGATAAGCAATACATCAAGATGACCGGTAAAGAGATGCTACAAGAACTGATCGGGCAACTTTCTAAGGTCGATCCCGGTCCTGTCAATATCAAAGAAAAAGAAGCAGCGATCATGGATAGTGTGATCAATTGTATTCCTGTTTACATGCCATATGCTTCTGCTTTGTTCAATAACCGTGCTAAGAGCGATCGGCCAGAAGTTATTCCAACTCACTCGACGAACTTAGCCTTTACGGGTGAATTTGTAGAACAACCATATCAGATGGTCTTTACCGAACAAAGTGCTGTTCGTTCCGGTGAGATCGCAGCCTATCACTTCGCTGGTATCCCAGAAAGCCAGTTAGTCAAGACACCGCGTTATGACAAGGATCCACGGGTCTTGTTACGCGCAGCTAAGCGGATGTTTGAATAATAGATCTGTGTCTAAATAATGAAAAGAGCACCACGATGAAAGGAATCATGGTGCTCTTTTTGTTATCTATCCGGCACTGGTCACATTATTTCGCACTCCTTTAGCATTGCATTGTATAATTATAGTGTAGCGATGTGTCGTGAAAGGGGAAGAGGGACATACTTGAAATATGGGAAGAAAATACTGTATTTCCAAAAGTCGCGATCATTGTAGCACTAGTATTTTTTCATGGTTTTACCCGTTAGTACGGTGTTAGAAGCTTTTGGGATCGAGTTTGTCGCCCTTTTTTGCTTAGTTGCACGCAAATATTACTGGGTGATCGCTATTTTGGTCGGTACACCTATATTGATGGTTTTTTGTGGGATGTTTTTAGCTGAAGCGATCGGCTATTACGGTAAAGAATTTTTTGGACTAGATCTATATCCATTGTGGTAGATCAGAAGAAATGTTAGAGCTATTTTAGTACGCTAAAAGCAAATCTTGCTACAGGTTTGCTCGAAGTAAAGCCTGTGATATTTAGGACTAAACCTTTGCAGATCCAAAAGGCTAAGGCGGCTATCTTATTATCGTAACTCCAATGGTCTGTGTTACAACAGCTTATTTTGCAACGAGCTTTGGCTGGGTCCCTGTGGCTACGGTAATGCCACCTTGGGTCACACCACCGATCATCGGCAATGCTTATGCTTCGGATGAAGAATTAAAACAGTTGGCTGCAGTCGATCGCTATAAATTGAGTTTAGGGATCGAGTTTGTACTGCAAGCAACTGAGCTTGAAAAAAAGATCGTAACCTACCCGAAGCACTTCCGGCGGGGCGATATCACAGCCAGTGCGATCCAGTCGACGATGGTGTGCGTAAAATACGCTGAGCAGGCTAATCCAGCTCACGATAATACCAAAGAATTTCAAAGAGGCGATGTGGTGATCGGCAATGATAACTTTAGCAAGTATAAAAATGAGCTCCAGATCGTTTTAGAACCGCACAGTGATCCGCGCAAGAATTTAGTTGGCAATATCCCGCCAGAAGAATTGATGCTGTTAGATTTTGTCAAACCGTGGACAAAATTTAAATTTGTGCCTAAAAACTAAATAAGCTTTTTAAGAGTGGGTGAGAGGGCTCACCATGATGCGTATTTTGTGTCGTGGTGGGCTCTCTTATTAGCTATATTGGGACATGCCACAGACTTTTGATAAATTATCAAACAATTTATCTTTAAAAATCATAATATAAAAGTTATTGAAATGATTAATTTCTGTTGAAATTGATATGAGATAGGATTATAATTTCGGAAAAAGAAGAGAGGTGACTTTAAATTATGGAATGATGTTGTCGTAGTATGTGGCTTTTGGGGAGGAATTACCATGAATAAAGCAAAGTTAGGTAAAGTAGCGATTTTATTGTTGGGAATGATGATTTTTTGGATCAGTGAACCTTTATGGCAAGTGCAAGCTGACAGTTTGAAGATGGAGTATAAGAATCCAAAAAAGGCTAAAAAAGGCGGGACATTGCGTGTAGGCTATATCAATAATGGAGCGTTCAAGGGGATCTTTTCGCCGGAGATCGCCGATGATGGACCGACCTTAGAACTTGCGCAGTTTGGGATGGTCAGCTTATTTAAGATCGACCCCAATAATGAATTCAAGCGTGGTGGGTTAGCTGATATCAGTTTTGACCGTAAGAATAAGACCGCTACAGTCAAGATCTCAAAGCGCGCCAAATGGTCGGATGGACATCCAGTAGTCGCACGCGATCTAAGTTTTGCCTATGAGATCGTAGCTAATAAAGCGGTGGGTTCGTCACATTATAGTGAAGAGTTAGAAAACATCGAGGGTATGCGAGAATACCACAACGGGACTGCTGACAAGATCTCAGGCTTGGAAGAAAAAGATGATAAGACCTTAGTTATTCATTTTAAAAAGATGAAACCGACAATGACGACTACCGGTTCGGGCTATATTTTAGAATCGGCTGAACCTTACCATTACCTAAAAAATGTCGCAATGAAAGATCTAGTAGCAAGTGATAAGCTACGGAAAAAGCCATTATTTTACGGACCATTTAAAATCAAGAAACTGGTCCAAGGTGAATCGATCGAATGGGTGCCAAATACTTATTACTACAAGAAACCACATATCGCTAAGATCATAGTTGAGACGATCGATAATAGTAAAGCCGTAGCAGCGATCAAAGCTGGTAAATTTGATGTTATGCTAGCACAGTCACCGCAGATCTATAACGCACTCAAAAAGGATAAAGATCTCGTTCAATTGGGAAAGAAAACTTACTACTACTCTTACATGGGCTTTAGAGTCGGTAAGCTCGATAAAGATGGTAATAATGTCATGGATAAGCATACTCCAAGTAGTGATCGTGCTTTAAGACAAGCGATGGCCTACGCAATGAATGTTGAACAAGTCACTAAAAAATTCAGTTCAGGATTATCATATCGGGCGAATACAGTTGTCCCCGATGTATTTGGTAAATGGAATGCTAAAGAAGTCAAAGGCTATAAGCTAGATATGAAAAAAGCTAAGAAATTATTAGATGATGCGGGTTATAAATTACAAAAGGATGGCTATCGGACAAAACCTAATGGCAAAAAGTTGACCTTGACTTTAATGGCTGACGATTCAAGTAAGAGCCAAGAAGAGACCATCAAAAACTACATCCAACAGTGGAAAGAACTATGCGTGCACGTTAAGTTATTAAATGGACGTTTCCAAGAGTTCAACACGATGGTCGAAAAGCTATCTAGTGGCTCAACAGATTATGACTTATGGTTTGGAGCTTGGGGCGTTACACCAGAACCGACCGATATCGCTAATTCATACACAGTCACTTCAGCTTATAACAATGGGCATTTTGTGACTAAGGAAAACACGGAATTGATCAATTCGCTAAAATCAGATAAGGCATTTGACGAGAAATATCGTTTGAAGCAATTCCACAAGTGGCAAGCTTACATGGATAAAGAAGCTTTCGTCGTCCCGATCGCCTTCACTCATGATACGATCTCAGTCACCAAGCATGTTAAGAATATGTCCTTAGATCCAAATAAAGATAACGATCTCTGGGTCGATGTGGCACTGACAAAATAAAATATTTCACAAGAAGCTCTATGATCAGGGGATGCCTGGCATAGGGCTTTTATCGCTTGTAAGCTGAGCGATAAATTATAATTGAAGAAAAACTTTGGGGGAATTACAGTGAAACCACCATTTACATTGACAAATACGATGTTTCATCAAGCGATCGAGATCCCAAGGATACTGGGGATCATAGAATTTCGCGTTAAAAGTGATTTGAAGTTGCAAAAAGAAAATCGGATCAAGTCGATCCATGCGTCACTTGCGATCGAAAATAATTCACTTACTGAAAAACAAGTTACAGATATTATTGATGGTAAACGTGTCTTAGGTGATCCTAAAGAGATACGCGAGGTCAAAAATGCGTATGATGCTTACGAAGAAATTTTGACCTTAGATCCATATCGGCAAAAAGATTTTTTAAAAGCCCATCGCCTTTTGACAGCTGGGATCGTAAACGAAGCTGGAAAGTATCGCAGTCGAGATGTTGGGATATTTGATGAGATGGGCAATGTCGTGCATATGGGAGCTAGACCGCAATATCTTCAAACACTGATGGATGACCTATTTACTTGGGGAAAAATGACAATACGCCTGAGCTTATCAAAAGTTGTGTTTTTCACTATGAGATCGAAACGATCCATCCTTTTGCAGATGGGAATGGACGAATGGGGAGTTTGTGGCAAACAGTGATCTTGGCTAATTGGGATCCAATCTTTGCTTGGATCCCGATTGAGACGATGATCTATGAAAATCAGCGTGACTATTATAAAGTCTTAGAACAAGTCGATCAGGAAACTAACTCAAATAGATTTATTGAATTTATGTTAGCGATCATTTTAAAAACGTTGAAAAGTTATCTAAATGTAAATAGTGATTTAGAACAAAAAATTGATATTCCTAAAGGGCTAACGGATAGTGAAGCTAAAACATATGTGTTGGTGACCAAGTATTTGACGGAGCATGAAAGTATAAACACTACGGTAACCGCTAAATCGATCCAAAAATCAGTAGCAACAGCTCGCAAGCATTTAGCTAAATTTGTAAGCTTGGGTCTTTTAGTGGCACAGGGAAGTAATAAAAATCGCAGTTATCATAAGGTGTAACATTTTTGCGTGGTTTGGCAGAGACTGAAGGAAATCATATAGTCAAAATCTTTTGTTTTTTAGTGATTTCTTGATGCTATTTTTCGAATTTTAGTGAAAATGAACTTTAAAGTGGAAACCTATATACGGGGTGTAATAAAATATTTGTAGGAAAATTGACTAGGATGAGTGAGGAGTTAGAGTGGGTAAACATAAATATTTAGGGTATAAGTATAAGATAGACTGTAGAGTGATGGAAGAAATATGGGGGAACAGCATAGATCCTACTAATACTTCTTTCTCAGAATTTGCATATACTCGCTTTAGAGAGAAAGTACTTTTAGATCACTTTTTGACGTTCAACGAACACGGGACTATAGATAATCCAGATGGTTGCTACTATTTCAATATTGTAGCAGAGAAGATAGGAATATGATGCGTATAAAAATCATAGAGAAAATGGTACCAAGGGATACAATACTCTAGAGAGACTTTCGACCAAGTACCATACTTAATTTTTAGCTGCACAGGGAAGTGATAAAAATTGCAGTTATCATAAGGTCTAGAAGGGTTCAGTTCAATTCTTAGAATTTCTGATAAATTAATGTTATAGTAAATAATGTAGGAACATTCTAATTTATCTTGGGAGGAATTTTACATGAAGTATGGAGAAACAAAGAAAGTTTTGAACCAACTTGTTGCAGATTTGAGCCAAATGTCAATGATCATTCACCAAACACATTGGCACATGCGTGGAACCAACTTTTTGAAGTTACACCCATTGATGGATGAATTTATGGATGAGATCAATGACCAACTCGATGTGATCTCAGAACGCCTGATCATCCTTGATGGCGCCCCATATTCAACCCTACGTGAAATGGCTGACCACACGAAGATCGAAGATGAACCTGGCAGCTATGACAAGACGATCCAAGAACATTTACGTAAATTACTAGAAGGCTACCGTTATCTCGAAGCATTATATCAAAAGGGTATCGAAGTTAGTGATCAAGAACAAGATCACAGCACGCAAGATATTTTTATCGGCTTCAAGACTGATATTGAAAAGAAGATCTGGATGGTAAGTGCAGAGTTAGACCAAGCACCTGAGATCGACAATTAATATACTGATCAGACACCATGTTATCGCGATGGCATGGTGTTTTTATGTGCATAAATAAAGTTATATTTAGTGTCTGAGATTATTTGGTTAAAGTCAATTCATCTTACTTGAAAACTTAGATAGAGAAGTCCAAAATAAGGTCAACATCTTGGAAGCGGGGATAATACAATGCCAGAAGAAAAGTATTATGATAAAAAAGAATTTATTCAAAAGATCGATGCAATGATGTATGTTGGTAAAGAACGAATTGCTGATATCTATGGTTTAGTAATGCCCTGATCATTTGAGACGAGGGAATTAAATTGACTCTTAAAGATGTGGAACTTTTGCTAAATGATTCCAATTTATTACCGTTTGAAAAAGTTACTTTACAAGATGAATTGATAGAGGGGACGCATACACAGGAGCATATCTTAAGTGACAGTCGGAAAGCTAAGACTTAAAGATATTTTGAAGTTAGAGAAGGAATGTACGGCAACATTTCTAAGAAGGATAAAGATGGATGAGCAATTAGATATCAATATGATCAAGGTATTGACACAACCCCCAGTTCCACCGGCAGTGCATTATGTGAATCCACGAACGATCATGGGACAGTTCGAGTGGGATAAGTTGAAAAGACAGTACCGCTTGTTAGCCGATCATCACTGCATGATCTGCCAACGATATGTCAGTCATACTGCTGGAGACTGGCTTGAACTCCACGAGCAATATGAATATGATTTCATTAATTTGACCCAAACATTGACCGGGTATGTCTCGATCTGTCATAAATGTCACATGTATATCCACACAGGATTTTTGGAATTACAGTTGCAGCGAGGCGATATCAGTTTGGAGAAGTATCAGCAAGTGATCGCTAAGGGGGAGGCGTTGTTGCAAGCGTTTGGGCTACAAAAGATAATGTATCCGAGTCAAGCCTGCTTTTATGATCCTGAGTGGAAATTATCGTTTGACGGAAAGTTATATCAAAGTCACTAAGGTATAGTGTATAATTGAATTGTAAACGGTTACTGTCTTTGTGATCACAAGGAGGCTCCTGAACATGAAAGATAAAATGAGTATTGCCATTGTAGTTGCTATTTTTATCACGCAGTATTTTTATAGTTTGTTTATTGCTAAGTTGATGCCTTCTGCTGAAGTGAACTTAGTCGTTAATATTTTAGTTAGTTTGTTAGTGATTGCAAGTGTTGTCCTGGTATTTAAAGGATTGGAAAAATGGAAGTGTGCTAACAGGTAAGTACGTAGCGCCTATTGATTAGGCGCTTTTTTGCTGTCTATCAAGTATTACAGAGGTCAACATGCTAGTTTTTATTTGTAGGATACAACATAAGATTTTTCAAAACACCATCATATTATTTTTGTGATTACACAAAAAACAACTTGATTCTGCTAAAAGAATCAAGCCGTTAAATAATAGTTCTAAAATAATTCAGTATGTTCTAGTGCACTAACTCATTTATGGAGTCATGCAAAAAAACTATTGACGCTCTTCGCCAATCTCTTCGCTTGTTTTGGAGTCATACAAAACAACATAGCTCTAAAACTTGTACAAGTTTGCTTTGGTCTCTGTCATCGTTTTGGAGTCATACAAAACAACATAGCTCTAAAACGATGTATTTGACCAAGCGATCCCGACGTTTGTTTTGGAGTCATACAAAACAACATAGCTCTAAAACTCAAATGCAAAAAAATGTCGTTTTGGTTTCGTAATCGCGCTACTTATCCTAGCAAGATTTCAGTTTTGTATGATTCCATGTTTTTTCATTAACGTAATACATAATTCAATTATAATTATACACTACGTTAAGCCAAAATATAACTGTCTAAAATTTTCAGTACTAGATTAATATGAAGCATCTTAATTGTTAGAGTCACTATCTAACTATTGAGATGCTTTTTAAGAAATTAGAAAAATTTTCTAATGGAACTTTTTTGTCTAAATTTATATGCGTTTTAGGTGCATCGGCTACTAAGCTTATTGTATGCTATATAAAAACGATGGGGTGACAGGATGGTAAAAATCGATATAAAACACTTTTCGGATTGGTATTTTGAAAATAAATCAGCACTGTTAAAACGAGCAGAGGCATGGAAGAAACAAAATATGCAGTTGGCAAAAGAATTTTTGAAAGAATGGCCACTTGACCGGATCAAAACAATGGAATTAGACGAATATGTTATCGGTAGAGGTCCGGCTAACAAGTCACTGTGCTATGAGATCGAAGCTGGAAAATATCGTGATCTACACTTAGGGATCAGGGGTGGCAGCGCAAATAAGTTTGGTATCTATTGGAATAAAGAGAAGCAAGTTTATTGTAATAAACGTAATCAACCGATTCCAGTTTCTGAACTTGAAGCAGAATTTACAAAGCTAAAAGCAGATTTAATTGCGATCCTTGAAGCAGGTATAAAAAAAGATTTTGATAGTGAAGAATTTAGTAGTAAAAATTCATTTTTTACACGACCAGCTATCATTACTAAATTATTATGTACCTATTCAGCTGAAAATACGTATGTAGGAATTAATATGAATTTAGATAATGATAAAATCTGGAAAAAATTATATACCCCCAAAAAGGAAGGCTGGGTCTATCACCAAAATCATGGATTGACGGTGATGATGATGGAGCGCTTTCCATAATTGGATGGTTATCATCTAAGTGTTATTTTGTGGGATTATCATGAATATGTACTCAAGGAAAATAATAATAGAAAAATAAGTGATTATTGTGAACAATTATTAGCAAGCAAAAATATTATTTTACATGGAGCTCCTGGAACGGGAAAAACGTATTTAGCTAAAAATATCGCAGCTGAACTGATTTCTAATGGAAAAGTGAATAATATAAATAATCTAACTGAAACACAGCGACGGCAGCTAGGCTTCGTACAATTCCATCCGAGTTATGATTACACCGATTTTGTCGAAGGATTGCGTCCAGCGAGTACCATTGGGGGAGTTGTGAGCTTCGAATTAAAATCTGGAAGTTTTAAACGTTTTGTTGAACAAGCCTTAAATGACTTAGATAGTACTTATGTATTTATTATTGATGAGATCAATCGTAGTGAGATAGCTAGAGTTTTTGGTGAGTTATTTTTCTCTATCGATCCTGAGTATCGTGGTCATAAAGATGGAGTTTATACGCAATATGCTAATTTACATGCTGATCCAACAGAAAAGTTCTATGTACCAGAGAATGTATATATTATTGGAACAATGAACGATATTGACCGTTCAGTTGATACGTTTGATTTTGCGATGAGGCGTCGTTTTACTTTTTTAGAGATCACAGCGCAAATTTCAGCTGAAAATATGCTAGCAAATGATACTATCAAGGAAATACTTTCACACCTGAATGCTGCGATCATTGCTCCAGAAGTTGGGCTCACCAAAGACTATCAGATCGGTGCTAGTTATTTTTTGAAACTTGATATTGGTGAAGAAACATTAGAACATTTATGGGAAACCAAATTATGTCCATTATTAAATGACTATTTTAGAGGGGATCATAAAGCAAGTGAAAAATTAGCTTTTCTAGGTAGAGCATATTTTGCTGGAGTAGATGAATGATAGTATTATATGATAATCGTGAATTTGATATTGATTTGTTAGGAAATGAGCTAGCTTCAAAATTAGTAGGACGTTCCTTGCGTGAATTGGAGAATGAAGATTTTCTAGTGTTTCCACCAAGTATAGCTAAAAGTGATACAACGATCTTTTCAGCGATCAATGGTAAAACGACAACAGGAAATCTAGTCGGTTTTTTGAGTGATGGGAAACAAAATGTTGTGATCAAATCTAGATTTAGTGAGTATGCTGACGATGATTATTTTTTGACCTACATGTTGGAAAAAGTCTTAAATTATAGTATCATCGATAGTTTTCAAGGAAGTTCCGAAAAAAAACCTTACTACAATTTACTATTACTACTATTTCCATATTATATGAATATTGCGATGCAAAAAGGACCGTATAAAGAATACGTAAAGCGAAACTACAATAATGCTGATTTTCGAGGCCGGATCAACATTTCAAAACAGCTCAAAAGGAATATTCCCTTTTCAGGTCAAATTGCGTATCAAGTAAGTGAACTCAGTTATGATAATGATTTAATGCAGCTGGTACGACATGCATTAGAAAAAGTTAGTGAACGCTTACCGAATTTGATAAATTCAAAAGTTGAAACACGTAAGAATGTTTCGCTGATACGGCAGGCGACCCCAAGCTACTCTAAAGTGCAAACTATGTCTGTTTTACAAAAAAATATTAGAAATGAGATTCGACATAATTATTTTAGTGAATATATCTCACTACAGAAATTATGTATCCAGATCTTAAAGGAAAATGGAGTGGGAGATAATAATAAAAAATTTTATGGAATCATTGTAGATATTGCTTGGCTATGGGAGGAATATATTGCAACGATAACAAAATGGAAACACTATGGTATGGAGAGGGAGCTAGAGACATTATACCTATTTAGAGACTCTAGAAATCATCATCGATATCCAGATTTTATCGTGGAAAATATTCCGATCGATACAAAATATAAGTTTGAGCTTGATACAGTGAATGATTATAATCAGCTCATCACTTATTTGCATATTATAAATAAAAGTCAAAGTTCTACGATGCAGGCGGGCTTTTTGCAACCGACAACAAGTTATGACCAAACGTGGCAACAACTAGAAACACTAGAAGGGCTAGGTGGGAATTTATTTACCTATAAATTTTATGTTCCACAACAGGTCGATAGCTACGAGAATTTTGTTAGGAAGATAAGGAAAGTAGAAAAACAGTTGAAAGATTATTTTGCAGATTAAATGTCTTTATCTGCTTTATTTATTTTAGAGTTATGTTGTTTAGCGCCTCGATTCTACCAAAAGGATCAAGGTGTTTTTTGTGTGACCGTAAAAAGTACGGTGGGCTTAATAATTTTGGCTAGTAATACACTTATCAAGACTAAAAATATGTAAAATTGTTGAGATGATCAGCTTGATATTTAAGATAAAAAAGGTTGCTAAAAAAATCTGTTTAAATGAAGTGATATTATTAGGTTTTATTTACTAAAAATAGTAAAATAGGGGAGAAGTAAATAAGAAGTTTTACAAAACAAAAAAAGCGCCGAAACGGCGCGCCCAAGATAAAACTTGTTGATTACGGATTAAACCTTATTTTAACTTTGCTAATGTTGTTTTGTATAACTCCACTAGTAATAATAGCATAAAAATGAAGGGATGGGAAGTAATATGCTGAAAAAAGATTATAGTATTGGGTTGGATATTGGGACAAACTCAGTGGGACATGCTGTAGTTACTGATGATTATAAAGTTCCTACCAAAAAGATGAAAGTTTTTGGGGATACATCTAAAAAAACGATCAAGAAAAACATGCTGGGAGTTTTACTGTTCAATGAAGGACAGACGGCAGCTGATACTCGTTTGAAGCGCGGGGCTCGCCGACGCTATACCCGGCGGAAAAATCGTTTGCGCTATTTACAAGAGATCTTTGCACCAGCATTGGCTAAAGTCGATCCTAATTTCTTTTATCGACTAGAAGAAAGTTCGCTGGTGGCTGAAGATAAGAAGTATGATGTATATCCTATCTTTGGAAAGCGTGAAGAAGAATTACTGTATCATGATACACATAAGACGATCTATCACTTACGCAGTGAACTAGCTAATAATGATCGACCAGCTGATCTAAGATTGGTTTATTTGGCTTTAGCACATATTATCAAGTATCGGGGAAATTTCTTACTGGAAGGTGAAATTGATCTAAGAACTACTGATATCAACAAAGTATTTGCGGAGTTCAGTGAAACTCTAAATGAGAATAGTGATGAAAATTTGGGTAAGCTAGATGTTGCTGATATCTTCAAAGATAATACATTCTCAAAAACAAAAAAATCTGAAGAACTGTTGAAACTTAGTGGGGCTAAGAAAAATCAACTAGCTCATCAATTATTCAAGATGATGGTCGGCAATATGGGTAGCTTCAAGAAAGTGCTAGGGACCGATGAAGAACATAAATTATCGTTTGGAAAGGACACATACGAAGATGATTTAAATGACTTATTAGCTGAAGCTGGTGATCAATATTTAGATATCTTTGTTGCTGCTAAGAAAGTGTATGATGCAGCTATTTTGGCAAGTATTTTAGATGTAAAAGATACGCAAACAAAGACTGTTTTCTCACAAGCGATGATCGAACGCTATGAAGAACATCAAAAAGACCTAATTGAATTGAAACGAGTCTTTAAAAAATATCTTCCTGAGAAATGTCATGACTTTTTCAGTGAACCTAAGATCAGTGGTTATGCGGGATATATTGATGGCAAAGTAAGTGAAGAAGATTTCTATAAGTATACTAAGAAGACTTTGAAGGGGATCCCTGAGACAGAAGAGATCTTACAAAAGATCGATGCTAATAATTATTTGCGAAAACAAAGAACATTTGATAATGGTGCGATCCCGCATCAAGTCCATTTAAAAGAACTAGTGGCAATAGTTGAAAATCAAGGTAAATACTATCCTTTCTTACGTGAAAATAAAGATAAGTTTGAAAAGATCTTAAACTTCCGAATCCCGTATTATGTTGGGCCTTTAGCGCGCGGAAACAGTAAATTTGCATGGTTGACCCGAGCTGGTGAAGGAAAAATAACACCATATAACTTTGATGAAATGATCGACAAGGAGACTTCAGCTGAAGATTTCATTAAACGCATGACGATCAACGATCTATATCTACCGACTGAGCCAGTTTTGCCTAAGCATAGTTTATTATATGAGAGATACACTATCTTTAATGAGTTAGCTGGTGTCAGATATGTGACTGAAAATGGTGAGGCTAAGTATTTTGATGCCCAAACCAAGCGCTCGATCTTTGAACTTTTTAAATTAGACCGAAAAGTAAGTGAAAAAATGGTTATTAAGCATCTGAAAGTTGTTATGCCAGCCATCAGGATCCAAGCTTTGAAAGGGTTGGACAACGGAAAATTCAACGCTTCTTACGGAACCTATAAAGATTTAGTTGATATGGGTGTTGCGCCAGAACTTTTAAATGATGAAGTAAATAGTGAAAAGTGGGAAGATATCATCAAGACTCTAACTATCTTTGAAGGACGCAAATTGATCAAACGTCGCTTAGAAAACTATCGTGACTTTTTAGGCGAAGATATATTACGTAAATTGAGTCGGAAAAAATATACGGGGTGGGGGCGCCTTTCAGCTAAGCTGTTGGATGGTATCTATGACAAAAAGACACATAAGACGATCTTAGATTGTTTGATGACTGAAGATTACAGTCAAAATTTCATGCAATTGATCAATGATGATACCTATTCATTCAAGGAAACGATCAAAAATGCCCAAGTGATCGAAAAAGAGGAAACTTTGGCTAAAACTGTACAGGAATTGCCTGGAAGTCCAGCTATTAAGAAGGGGATCTTACAGAGTTTAGAGATCGTTGATGAGATCATCAAAGTCATGGGATACAAGCCTAAAAGTATTGTAGTCGAAATGGCACGTGAAACCCAGAAAACGCATGGGACACGGAAACGTGAAGATCGAGTGCAACAGATCGTGAAAAATTTAAAAGATGCTAATGAATTACCTAAAAAATTGCCAAGTAATGCTGAATTGAGTGATGAAAGAAAGTACTTGTATTGCTTACAAAATGGACGTGATATGTATACCGGAGCGCCTCTAGACTATGACCATTTGCAGTTTTATGATGTTGACCATATTATTCCGCAGAGCTTTTTGAAAGATGATTCGATCGAAAATAAGGTCTTAACGATCAAAAAAGAAAATGTCCGTAAGACTAATGGTCTGCCAAGTGAAGCCGTGATCCAAAAGATGGGAAGTTTCTGGAAAAAATTGTTAGATGCTGGAGCTATGACCAACAAAAAATATGACAATCTACGGCGTAATCTTCATGGCGGATTGAATGAAAAACTAAAAGAACGTTTTATCGAACGCCAATTGGTCGAAACACGGCAGATCACTAAATATGTGGCACAGCTCTTAGACCAACGACTAAATTATGATGGAAATGGTGTTGAACTTGATGAAAAAATTGCGATCGTTACTCTAAAAGCTCAGTTAGCTTCGCAATTTAGGAGCGAATTCAAACTGCGCAAAGTAAGAGCGCTCAATAATTTACATCATGCTCACGATGCTTATCTTAATGCTGTTGTAGCTAATTTGATCATGGCAAAATATCCTGAATTGGAGCCAGAATTTGTCTATGGTAAGTACCGCAAAACTAAGTTTAAAGGTTTAGGCAAAGCTACAGCTAAAAATACATTATATGCTAACGTTTTATATTTCTTAAAAGAGAATGAAGTATATCCTTTCTGGGATAAAGCACGTGATCTCCCAACGATCAAGCGTTATTTATATCGGGCACAAGTTAATAAAGTTCGCAAAGCTGAACGCCAAACCGGTGGCTTTTCTGATGAAATGTTGGTACCTAAGAGTGATTCAGGTAAGCTACTGCCACGAAAAGAAGGGCTCGATCCAGTTAAATATGGTGGCTATGCCAAAGCGGTAGAAAGTTATGCGGTTTTGATCACTGCAGATGAAGTCAAAAAAGGCAAAACAAAGAAAGTGAAAACTTTAGTAAATATTCCGATCATAGATAGTAAGAAATATGAGGCTGATCCAACTGCATATTTAGCTAGTCGTGGGTATACAAACGTCACAAATAGTTTTATTTTGCCTAAGTATAGTCTGCTTGAAGATCCAGAAGGTCGTCGTCGTTATCTAGCAAGTTTCAAGGAATTTCAAAAAGCAAATGAATTGATCTTGCCACAGCATCTAGTAGAGTTGCTCTATTGGGTCAATGCAAAAGATGGAGAGCAAAAATTAGAGGATCATAAAGCTGAATTTAAAGAATTATTTGATAAGATCATGGAGTTTGCGGATAAGTATGTTGTTGCACCTAAAAATTCAGAAAAGATCAGACGCTTATACGAAGAAAATCAAGATGCTACCCCAATGGAATTGGGTAAGAACTTTGTTGAGCTCTTGAGATATACAGCTGATGGTGCTGCGAGCGATTTCAAATTCTTTGGCGAAAATATTCCACGGAAACGATATAATTCGGCAGGAAGTTTGCTCAATGGAACATTGATCTATCAGTCAAAAACGGGGTTATATGAAACAAGGATCGATCTAGGTAAATTATAATGGGCTGGCGTACAGTTATTGTCAACAAGCACTCGAAGTTGTCGTATCAAAATAATCATCTCGTTTATCGTACCCCGTTTGAAACCGAGATGATCCATCTGTCAGAGATCGATATTTTGATCCTTGAAACAACGGATATTTTATTGAGTACAATGTTGACTAAGCGTTTGATCGATGAAAATGTTCTAGTGATCTTTTGTGATGATAAACGAATGCCCACGGCACAGTTGTTACCATTTTATGGTAAGCATGATTCAAGTTTGCAGATCGACAAACAAATGATGTGGGATGCTGAAAATAAGAAAGTGTTGTGGACTGAGATAATTTCTCAGAAATTGATCAATCAAAGTGTATGTTTGCATAAACATGATTTTGAAAAAAATTCGCAAAAATTATTGGATTATTGTGCAGATCTGACTATTTTTGATAAAACAAATCGTGAAGGACATGCGGCTAAAGTTTACTTCAATACTTTATTTGGTACGGGCTTTACACGTGATATCAAAAATCCGATCAACGCCGGTTTAGATTATGGGTATACACTGCTCTTAAGTATGGTAGCACGTGAGATCGTTAAAAATGGATGTTTGACGCAGTTAGGTCTAAAGCACGTCAATCAGTTCAATCAATTCAACTTGGCGAGTGATATTATGGAGCCTTTTAGACCGATAATCGATGATATTGTTTTTCAAAATAAAGAGCTGGATTTCAAATCGATCAAATACTGCTTACTGCAAATTTTTTCAGAGACATATTATTTCAATGGTAAAGAAATGTTTTTGACCAATATTGTTGAAGAGTATACCCGTAAAGTGATCCAAGCTTTGAATAAAAAAAGCGAGGAGGTTCCTATATTTAAATATGGGTTATAGGTATATGCGTATGTTGTTGATGTTTGATCTACCGACTGAAACTGCAGAAGACCGGAAAAACTACCGGCGCTTTCGCAAATTTTTATTATCGGAAGGCTTTCTGATGCACCAATATTCTGTTTACAGTAAGTTGTTGCTTAATGGCTCCGCTAAGAGGTCGATACTGGATCGATTAACTAAAAATAAACCGCCATCGGGTAAGGTAACCGTTCTGACGGTCACAGAAAAGCAATTTTCAAGGATGATATATCTTAGTGGAACAAGTGACCCGTCAATTGCTAATACAGATAAAAGGGTAGTTTTTCTGGGGGAAGAGCTATGAAAATTAATTTTCCATTATTAGATGGCATGATCGAATTTGATAAAACTTTGATCTTAGCGATCGAAGATACAGAAACCTTCAGTGATCTTGCGAGGTTATTGTATAGCTATAATGAATCGAGCCCGTTGAAGTTAGCTTTGGATGATTTTTCACCACTTAAAGAGAGCCAATTAATGCTAGTTTCAGATATTCTAGGGTATAATGTCAATACTCCAGCTATTTTGAAATTAGTTTATGCGGATCTGGAAAGACAATTTGGTGAAAAAGAGGAAGTTAAAGCCAGACTTGAGTTATTAGCAGTGGAGATAGCAAATATTATTTCGAGTGAATGTTTAGAAAATGAGTTAGATCTTGAGTATGATGAGATCACACTGCTAGAATTGATAAAGGCGATGGGTGTAAAAATCGAAACGACGATGTCATCGGTTTACGAAAAATGTTATGAGATAGTGCAAATTTTCAAATACTTAAGTAAGAAAAAATTATTAGTTTTCTTAAATGTTGGTGCTTATTTGACAGAAAAACAAATAAGAAGCTTACTTGAGTACATTGAACTGTGCAATTTGAATGTCATATTCCTTGAGCCAAGTAAGTTGTATGACTTACCGCAGTATATTTTAGATAGTGATTATTATTTAGAGTATTTGAATAGCTCTTCGGAGTCATAGAAAGCGAAAATTTTGCTAGAATTAGTAGCGCGATTACGAAACCACTGTGCCATTTTTTGCATTTGAGGTTTTAGAGCTATGTTGTTTTGTATGACTCTAAAACTGCTCAGTTTTTGGCGCGCGTTCTTCGTCTGTTTTAGAGCTATGTTGTTTTGTATGACTCTAAAACTGAAGATCGTGTACTCTATGAAGTGCTTGAGTTTTAGAGCTATGTTGTTTTGTATGACTCTAAAACCAATATGAACGCAGTTTTGCCAACAAAGCAGTTTTAGAGCTATGTTGTTTTGTATGACTCTAAAACTTCAGCTTTATCAACCAGCACCATGTTTTCGTTTTAGAGCTATGTTGTTTTGTATGACTCTAAAACCAAAAGCAAGTGAATTGGTACGTTGACAAAGTTTTAGAGCTATGTTGTTTTGTATGACTCTAAAACCGATCCACGCCCACCTTTCGCAATGATATAGTTTTAGAGCTATGTTGTTTTGTATGACTCTAAAACCTGCAACTAAAAACTTTGGTGAAACGCTTGAGTTTTAGAGCTATGTTGTTTTGTATGACTCTAAAACAATAGCGGTGGCACAAGAAGAGAAAAGACAGTTTTAGAGCTATGTTGTTTTGTATGACTCTAAAACTTAGCTGTTTGCGGTTTGATAGGCGTGTTGTTTTAGAGCTATGTTGTTTTGTATGACTCTAAAACGCCAGTCACAAAACCTGACGCAGTGCATCAGTTTTAGAGCTATGTTGTTTTGTATGACTCTAAAACCATATAGCATGATAGTCGCATTAGCTACGAGTTTTAGAGCTATGTTGTTTTGTATGACTCCAAAACATCGAATTTATGAATAGTTACGGCGATAAGGTTTTAGAGCTATGTTGTTTTGTAAAACTTTAGTATTTTCCGGTTGAGAATATGTGCAATTGAAAAATATTTTTACAGTATTTCTATTGACGTCAACTTTATAATTTGATATTATATTAGCGTTGTATTTGTGCATGCCACAACTGCAACCGCACGTTTTAAGTTCAAGTGCTCTCTGAGCCACTACATTACGGCGAGTCTAAGTAAAATACAAGGAGGTGCACATTAATGTACGCAATTATTGAAACAGGTGGTAAGCAACTTAAAGTAGAAGCTGGTCAAGCTATCTACGTTGAAAAGTTGGCTGCTGAAGCTGGTGAAAAAGTAACTTTTGATAAAGTTGTTTTAGTAGGCGGCGAAAACACAGTGATCGGTACACCTTTTGTTGAAGGTGCTACTGTTGAAGGTACTGTTGAAAAGCAAGGTCGTGCTAAGAAAGTTGTTACTTTCAAGTACAAGCCTAAGAAGCATCAACACACAAAGCAAGGTCACCGTCAACCATACACAAAGGTTGTTATCGACGCAATCAACGCATAATTTTTGCGAGGTGGACGTTAGATGATCCATGCAAATATTATTAGAAATGGTAAAGTGATAGAAGGTTTCGACATTACTGGTCATGCAGGTTTTGCTGAAGCTGGTGAGGATATTGTTTGTGCAGCTGTTTCAGTGTTAGCGATCAATACGATCAATACGTTGGAAAAGTTGCTGAAACAAAAATTTGAACTAGTTGAAGATCAGAAAAATGGCGGTCTTTTACAAGTGGCTTTATCAGATGAGGGACAAAATGATCCCGCAGTTCAATTGATCTTATCGAGCCTTGAATTAGGTTTGAAAGATGTTGAACAGAGTTATCCAAAATATATAAAAACGAATATAAATTAAGCAATAAGGAGGTGCACGAACTATGTTAATGAACTTACAATACTTCGCTCATAAAAAGGGTGGTGGTTCCACTTCTAACGGTCGTGACTCACGTTCTAAGCGTTTAGGTGCTAAGAGTGCTGACGGTCAAACAGTTAACGGTGGTGCTATCTTATACCGTCAACGTGGTACACGTATTTACCCAGGTGTTAACGTTGG
Organism: Ligilactobacillus sp. RTP31139st1_D10_RTP31139_211217; assembly: GCF_040226755.1. Classification (NCBI taxonomy): domain Bacteria; kingdom Bacillati; phylum Bacillota; class Bacilli; order Lactobacillales; family Lactobacillaceae; genus Ligilactobacillus; species Ligilactobacillus sp. RTP31139st1_D10_RTP31139_211217. The sequence continues at coordinate 200,906 of NZ_JBCOAR010000001.1, read as the reverse complement.
TATGGGTGGCGATAACACATTATTTGCTAAGGTTGCTGGTGTCGTTAAATTTGAACGTAAAGGCCGCGATAAGAAGCAAGTTAGTGTTTACCCAGTTGCTGAATAATCGGTGATGCTAAAAACGTCCTGATCTCTTGTATAGCAAGGATCAGGACGTTTTTTATTTTGTGGAAAACTTAGGCTGATTTCTCTTTGCTTAAGTTTTGCCAAGAATTCCAATAATAAAATAGGTCTTCTAAAAATATAGCCAAATGCTATCTTTTTTAGAAGACCTAACTTTATTTACTTGTATCTTTTTGAGCTGCAAAATATTTTTCTAAGCCTTGATAAACGTCATTTACGACGGTCGCACGGTAAGACTTAGAGCTTATCTGATCAAAGTCACGATCGGAGTTGATATATCCCATTTCTAATAGGATCGCCGGTTCTTTGATGTCACGAATGACCAAAAAGTCACCGATCTCGACCCCGCGATTTTCTAAGCCGATCGCACCAAACTCCTTATTTATCGTTTGTGCTAACTTGGCGGAGTTCTTATGATAATAATAAGTCGTAAATCCCGAAGCGGTGTTTTTGACTGGCGACGAGTCAAAGTGGAAACTGATAAAAGCATCTGCATGGACTTGATCTGCTAGTGCGGGACGTTTGCTTAGACTGACAAAAGTGTCATCGCTACGTGTAAGATAGACTTTTGTATTTTGTTTACGTAATTTTTTAGCCAAAAGTTTGGCATAAGCTAAAGTATATTGTTTTTCTTCTTTTTTCTCAGTGTTCGAGGTCGCCCCAGAATCATAACCACCGTGACCAGGATCGATCACGATCGTCGCATTTGAAAGATCGGTAATAGGTAATTTGTAGCTACTGTTGATCATCCAATCAGCGATCCAGCCTTTTTTTTCATCGTCAGTTTCAACATACATCCAATGATATTTGCTTTTCAAGACAGTTACACGTTGGTTTTGCTTGAGTTGACTGATTTGATCATATTCAACACCAGGGCCGTTTTTAAGGACAGCATAGTTAGTTTGGATCTCTAGTTGTCCGAAATATTTATAAGTGCGATAACCTAAAATACCAACTAGTACGAAAATGATCGCAAATAGGACCCGAATACGTTTGGGGAGGCCAGATCCATGAGAAGTTCTAGGCTTTTCCATGTGCATCACTCCAAATTTAACAACTATTCACATTATAGCAAAAATACTTTGTGTCCAACAAGTAAATGCTAACGGTTTCCTAGCAAAGCTTGTTGAAATGTAAAAACAAATTAATAGTTGGCAAAACCCCCGATAGAATGATAAAATTTATTCAAACGGCTTTCGTTAAATCGTGAACGAATTTCAGCAAAATTGTTTTAGGAGGATCAACTAATGTCTGACATTAAATACAAACGAGTTGTGATGAAACTGAGCGGGGAAGCATTGGCCGGAGATGCTGGTCAAGGGATCAATCCGCCAGAGATCCGTAAAGTTGCCGAAGAGATCAAAGAAGTGCATGACTTGGGGGTTCAAATCGCGATCGTTGTCGGTGGTGGCAATATGTGGCGGGGAGAATCTGGTGCACAAATGGGAATGGAGCGCGCTCAAGCAGATTATATCGGAATGCTTGGAACGGTGATGAATGCTTTGGCACTACAAGACAATTTAGAATCGATCGGAGTACCAACTAGAGTTCAAACTGCAATTGAAATGCGCCAAGTAGCTGAACCATATATTCGTCGTAAGGCTATGCGTCATTTGGAAAAGGGACGTATCGTGATCTTTGCAGCCGGCACAGGCTCGCCATATTTCTCCACTGATACGACTTCAGCCTTGCGGGCGTCAGAGATCAATGCTGATGTGATCTTGATGGCTAAAAATGGTGTTGACGGCGTTTATTCAGCAGATCCGCGTAAAGATGCAAATGCAGTTAAATACGATAAGCTAACACATATGGAGATCATCAATAAAGGGTTACAAGTTATGGATACAACGGCTTCATCACTATCCATGGATAACAATATCCCACTTGTAGTCTTTAACATGAATGAACGTGGCAATATCAAGAAAGTTGTTCAAGGTGAAACGATCGGAACAACAGTTGAAGGGAAGTAAATAAATTTATGAAAATTACAAATCCAACTATTTTACAATATCAAGAAAAAATGACTAAAGCCGAAGAAGCTTTACAACGTGAATTAGGTACGATCCGTGCGGGTGTAGCTAATGCTAGCTTGCTCAACCGGGTCAACGTTGAATATTACGGAGTGCCAACACCACTTAATCAAATGGCTCAGATCAGTGTTCCAGAAGCACGCGTGCTTCTCATCACACCATACGATAAGTCTTCTTTGAAAGACATCGAACATGCACTTTTAGTATCTGACCTAGGCATCGCTCCTATGAATGACGGATCAGCTATTCGCTTAGTGATCCCACAATTGACGGAAGAACGTCGTAAGGAATTAGCTAAACAAGTTAAAGCAACTTCTGAAAAGGGCAAGGTTGCTGTTAGAAATGTTCGTCGTGAAATGATGGATGCTTTGAAGAAAGCTCAAAAGAATGGCGATTTGACCGAAGACGAATTGCGTGACTTGGAAGATGTTGCCCAAAAAGTAACGGATAATTCGATCAAAAATATTGAAAATATTACAGCAGAAAAAGAAAAAGAAGTGCTTGCCGGTTAGGTGAAAGCTTTGTTTTGCTGATGATAACGGGGCAAGGGCTCGTCGAAACAGGCGCTTACTGGATCGACGAATTTGTCCCGTTATTCTTTTAACAGAGGTGAAGATATGTTTTCTAACTTATTTAAAAATAAGCAGGCAGCACAAAACGAGCTAGATCCCCAAAAAATACCGGCTCATATTGCGATCATTATGGATGGTAATGGTAGATGGGCAAAAAAGCGTGGATTGCCCCGAGTCGCGGGCCACAAGCAGGGAATGGAGACTGTTAAAACGATCACTAAAGTCGCTAGTGATCTGGGCGTCAAGGTATTGACGTTATATGCTTTTTCAACGGAAAATTGGAAAAGGCCACAAGATGAAGTGGGCTTTTTGATGGATCTTCCGGTAAAGTTTTTCAATACATTCGTTCCGGAATTGATTGCAAATAATGTCCGCGTCAATGTGATGGGATATACGGATAAATTACCTGACTCGACGCAAAAAGCAGTCTTTGATGCGATCGAGCAGACTAAAGATAATACTGGCATGGTCTTGAATTTTGCTTTGAATTACGGGAGTCGTGCTGAGATCACGTCTGCAGTTCAAGCTTTAGCAACGCAAGTCAAACAAGGTGAATTGGAACCATCCCAGATCGATGAAAAAGTTTTTTCAGAGGCCTTGATGACAGCTGATCTCCCTTATGCTGATCCAGAATTACTGATCCGCACGAGTGGTGAAGAACGGATCTCTAACTTTTTATTGTGGCAGATCGCTTACAGTGAGTTAGTATTTACAGATGTTTTATGGCCGGACTTTTCGGCTGAAGATCTAGAATTATCGATTTATAAGTTTCAGCAACGCGATCGACGCTTTGGTGGGCTGAATAAGAAGGAGGATAATTGATTAATGAAACAGCGTGTTATAACAGCGGTGATCGCTTTGATCGTTTTCTTACCATTGCTTTATCTAGGGGGACTACCTTTTGATATCTTGGTAACGTTGATGGGGATCGTCGCAATGTCAGAATTTTTGATCATGAAAAAGAAATTACTCGTGTCATTTGAGGCGATCATTTCATTTCTTTTGATACTCTCAGTATTACTGCCGGTCTTTTGGGCTGGTTTTTGGACGCAAGATACTTTAGGCGGCAGCTTTTATTTGCTAGCCCTAGTTATGCTAGTCTACACTGTGATCTCTAAAAATCGTTTTTCATTTGATGATGCTGGGGTCCTGTTATTAGGTGGGCTTTATGCGGGGCTTGGATTTAGATTCATGATGCTAGCTCGCGCAGAGAGTCTGTGGATGATACTTTATGCCTTATTGATCGTTTGGATCACAGATAGTGGGGCTTATCTGATCGGACGCAAGATCGGTAAGAATAAATTAGCACCACATATCAGTCCCAACAAAACTTGGGAAGGTTCGATCGGTGGTTCACTCAGTGCGGTAGTTATTGTAGGCGCATATCTATACTTTGTGCAAGGTGCGTTTCCATATAGTTTCTCGACCATGCTTTTGTGGACTTTAGTCTTTTCAGTTGGAGGCCAACTTGGTGATCTGATCGAGTCAGCCTTCAAACGTCATTATGGAGTCAAGGATTCAGGCAAGATCTTACCTGGACACGGTGGGATCTTAGACCGCTTTGATTCATTACTATTTGTTTTACCATTGATGCATTTTGCTGGCTTGATCTAAGTGGATCGATTAGGATAAGGACGGTAGAGCAATATGATAACAACTATAATTACATTTATCATCGTCTTTGGGATCTTAGTATTTGTCCATGAATTTGGGCACTATTATTTTGCCAAGCGTGCTGGGATCTTGGTACGTGAATTTGCGATCGGGATGGGGCCAAAACTGTTTGCATATCGCAAGAATGGCACGACCTACACTTGGCGGATCTTGCCACTAGGTGGATATGTCAGCATGGCAGGTTTGGAAGACGATACTGAAGAGCTGAAAAAAGGGATGCCAGTCAGTCTGATCACAGATGAAAATAGTGTCGTTCAAAAGATAAATACTAGTAAAAAAATCACTTTAGTCGAAGGGATCCCACTCGAATTGACTGACTGGGATCTGACCGATGGACTTTGGATCGAAGGCTATGAAAACGGCACTGAAGACGAGATCAAACGCTTCAAAGTTGATCACGATGCATTGATCATCGGTAAAGATGGGATCGAACTTCAGATCGCACCACGTGATGTGCGTTTTCAGTCGGCTTCGTTAGTCGATCGGATGCTGACCAATTTTGCGGGGCCATTGAATAATTTCTTGTTAGCGATCGTAGCTTTTGGCTTAGTTGCCTTCTTACAAGGAGGAGTCCCTGTAACCACTAATACGATAGCTCAAGTTCAAACTGATTCAGTTGCTCAAAAAGCTGGTTTAAAAGCAAATGATACGATCATTGCGATCAATGGTGATAAAACACCGACTTGGGACGATGTAGCCCAACATATCAGAACAGCTGACGGTAAAGAGCTTGTTTTAACAGTCAAGCGAGCTGACAAAAAGCAAAACATCAAGGTCACACCAGTCCAAAAAAACGTAAATGGACAAAAGGTCGCCCAGATTGGTATAATTGCTAAGGGAAAAATGGATCGTTCTATCAAAGCCAAGCTGACTTATGGGTTTACCCAAACTTGGTATGTGATAAAACAGCTAGGAAATGCCCTAGCGTCAATGTTACACGGCTTTAGTCTAAATGATCTAGGTGGTCCGGTAGCAATGTTTTCACTCACATCACAGGCTAAAGAAAACGGCCTGATCAGTGTTGTGACACTAACAGCACTGTTGTCAGTTAACTTAGGGATCATCAACTTGTTACCGATTCCTGCTTTGGATGGGGGCAAGTTGTTATTAAATATTATCGAAGCGATCAGAAGAAAACCACTTGATCCAGAAAAAGAGATCATTATCACAATGATCGGTTTTGGATTTTTGATGATCTTGATGCTTCTAGTTACGTGGAATGATATTCAACGCTATTTCTTCCGCTAATTAAATATAAAAGGGGTCTGAGCAAGAATGAAACAATCAAAAATGTTGATTCCAACATTAAAAGAAGTGCCAAGCGATGCTGAAGCACTCAGTCACCAGTTAATGTTACGGGCTGGTTATATCAAACAAGTGACAGCCGGGGTCTATGCTTATTTACCATTGGCTTATCGGGCCTTAAATAATATCGAAACGATCATCCGTGATGAGATGGATAAGATCGATGCCGTTGAAATGCTCGTGCCAGGAGTTTTACCAGCTGAACTTTGGGAAGAATCTGGCCGTTACAAGACATACGGAGCTAATTTATTTAAATTAAAGGATCGCCATGAACGTGATTTTATCTTAGGACCAACACACGAAGAGACATTTACTAAGATCATCAAAGATGCGATCAAGACATACAAAAAATTGCCGTTGACGTTGTATCAGATCCAAATGAAGTACCGGGATGAAAGTCGTCCGCGGTTTGGACTTTTGCGTGGACGTGAATTTTTGATGTTGGATGATTACTCATTCCACACAGATATGGAAAGTTTAGATCAAACTTACCGTGATATGGATAAAGCTTACCAACAGATCTTTGAACGTGTCGGCCTTGATTTTAGAGGGATCATTGCTGATGCTGGTGCAATGGGTGGTAAGGATTCCAAAGAATTTATGGCGATCGCACCGATCGGGGAAGATACAGTCGTTTATTCCGACTCAAGTGATTACGCTGCTAACCTTGAAATGGCAAAGAACTTGCGGATCAACAAGAAATCCCACGAAACGCCAAAGGAATTGACAAAAGTAGCCACACCAGATGCCAAGACGATCGACGAAGTTTCAGCTTTCTTAGAAGTTGAGCCTGAGAGCATGATCAAAACTTTAGTCTTTATGGCCGATGAAGAACCAGTCATCGTTTTGATGCGTGGTAATGACGAGCTCAATGAAGTCAAATTGAAAAATTATTTGGATTGTGACTTCTTAGACCCGGCTGAAGATGCCCAAGCGCGTGAGCTTTTGGGTGCAGATTTTGGCTCTTTAGGACCAGTTGGTGTCGCCAAAGACGTTAAGATCGTAGCTGACCTTGATGTTGAAGGTATGGTCAATGCTAATGTAGGGGCTAACGAAAATGGTTACCACTACATGAACGCTAATATCGAACGCGATTACCGTGTAGATGATTTTGTCGATCTTCGGACTGTCAAAGAAGGTGACCTTTCGCCAGATGGTGAGGGTGTCCTTAAGTTTACACGTGGGATCGAGATCGGTCACATTTTCAAATTAGGTACACGTTATTCTGAAAGCTTAGGTGCGACAGTTTTAGATGAAAATGGGCGTGAAGTACCGATCATCATGGGTAGCTATGGTATCGGGGTATCTCGTTTGCTATCTGCGATCGTAGAGCAAAATAGCGATGAAAATGGGATCATTTGGCCACGTTCGATCGCACCATTTGACATTCATGTGGTACCGGTCAATGTGAAGAAAGAAGAACAAGTTAAACTAGCAACTGAGATCACAACAATGCTAGAAGATGCTGGCTACAAAGTTTTAGTTGATGATCGTAAAGAACGTCCAGGGGTAAAATTTGCCGATGCTGATCTTATCGGTCTACCTGCGCGGATCACAGTTGGTAAAAAAGCCGATGAAGGAATCGTTGAGATCAAATTACGTCGTACAGGCGAAACACTTGAAGTTAAGACAGATGAATTGTTAAATTCGATCAAGATCTTACTCAAAGAAGATCAAGGCATTTTTGGCTAGATATAGATAATTGGACTGGCGAAAGTGACTTCACCAGTCCTTTTATTTCTGATAGAGAGGGGTCAGAATTTGGAACCAAATAAACAGGAATTGTTTTTGCGCTTACTTGAACAGATCAAGTGGCAACATTTACCAGAGGAACAAGAACTCTTTGCTGGAGCTGCGATCGATAAAGTTGAAGTCCATACAGCTTCAAAGCGCTGGGAATTTGTGATCAGTTTAAAGCAAGTGTTGCCCTTTACAACATTTTTGCGTTTTAACCACGCCCTTGCTAACGCTTTTGAACCGATTGCGCAAACGACTTTGAACTTGAAAGTCCAAGAGGCGACGTTAAATGAGCGTGATCTAGGTGATTATTGGGCCTATGTGGTGTCAACGTGTGGGGTCAATTCGCCTTTGATCCAAGAATTGTGTCAAGGTAAGGTACCGTATTTAGACGATAACCGGGTCATGTTGTTAGCTGAAAATGAGATCATCAAAAACTTTTTGACGACACAGGCTTTAGGACCGATCGAACGGACATATCAACAATATGGGTTTCCTAAATTTACGATCAATACGCTGATCGATGAATCAAAATCGCAGGCTAAGATCGATGAATACAAAGAACAAAAAGCTAGATCTGATGCGCAATTAGCCCAACAAGCGGTCGAGGCGATCCAAAAGCAAAATGAAAAACGGCAACAAAAAGCTAAAGAAAAAGAAACGGTCACTGTCGACGGACCAGTCCAACTTGGCAAGAAGATCGCTGATGATGCTGAGATCAGACAGATGGCAACGATCACGGAAGAAGAACGTTCGGTGGTCGTTCAAGGTTATATTTTCGATAAAGAGGTCCGTACTCTACGTTCTGAGCGCAAATTGCTCATCATCAAGGTCACCGATTATTCTTCATCAATGGTGATCAAGAAGTTTTCGCGTAATGAAGAAGATGAAGCGATGTTTGATGCACTAGCTGTCGGTAAGTGGGTCAAAGTTCGCGGGAGCGTTCAAGAAGACACCTATATGCGTGATTTAGCGATGAATGCCTATGATATCGTTGAAGTAGCACATGAGGGACGCAAAGATACCGCACCCGAAGATCATAAGCGCGCTGAATTGCATGTTCATTCCAATATGAGTATGATGGATGCGACAAACAGCATCAGTGACTATGTCAAGCAAGCAGCTGCTTGGGGGCAAAAAGCGATCGCGATCACTGATCATAGTACGCTCCAAGCTTTCCCTGAGGCGCATAGTGCGGGCTTAAAGAATAATGTCAAGATCTTATACGGGGTCGAAGCTAATGTTGTCGATGATGGGCAACCGATCGCCTATAATGAACAACATGTGAAATTAAAAGATGCGACATATGTTGTTTTCGATACGGAAACGACCGGGTTATCGGCTCGTTATGATAAGGTCATCGAATTGGCGGCAGTCAAGATGAAAGATGGCGAAGTGATCGAGCGTTTTGAACAATTTATCGATCCAGGTCATCCCCTTTCACAAACGACGATCAAATTGACTTCGATCACCGATGATATGGTCCGGGGCTCAAAGTCTGAAAAAGAAGTTTTTGAGATGTTCCAAGAATTTTGTAAGGGCAGTATCATTGTCGGGCATAACGCGACCTTTGACGTTGACTTTATGAATACGGGTTATGCTCGGCATGGGTTACCTTTGATCAGTGAACCTTGGTTAGATACATTGCCAATGGCGCGCTTATTGTATCCAGAAATGAAAGGTTTTCGTTTGAATACCTTAGCTAAAAAATTGAATGTTAATTTGGAACACCATCACCGGGCGATCTATGATGCGGAAGCAACAGGCTATATCTATTATGCAATGCTAAAAGATGCTGAAGAGAAGTTGCAGATCGAATACCATGATCAATTTAATACGCAAAAAGATGATGATATTTATAAACATCAACATCCGTTCCATGCGGTGATCTTGGCTAAAACACAAGAGGGTCTCAAAAATCTCTTTAAAGTTGCTTCAGAGTCAATGGTCAAGTATTTCTACCGTGTTCCACGGGTACCGCGTTCAGTCTTAGATAAATATCGTGAAGGCTTGATCGTAGGTTCGGCTTGTGCTGATGGAGAAGTTTTTACTGCGATGATGCAAAAAGGTTACGAACAGGCTAAAGAAAAGGCAAAATATTATGATTATTTAGAAGTTCAACCTAAAGCATTATACGCACCTTTGATCGAACAAGAATTGGTCAAAAATAATAAAAATTTAGAAGAGATCATTGCTAATATGGTGCAACTAGCTGAAGAGCTCAAGATCCCGATCGCAGCTACGGGGGATGTGCATTTTATGAATAAAGAAGATGCGATCTACCGTAAGATCTTGATCCATTCACAAGGTGGGGCTAACCCCCTTAATAAGCTACGTGATCTACCAGATGCCCATTTCCGAACGACGGATGAAATGTTAGAAGATTTTGTCTTTTTAGGTGAAGAAAAGGCGGAAAAAGTCGTCGTGACTGATCCAAATAAGATCGTCGATATGTGTGATGAGATCACGCCGGTCAAGGATAAGTTGTATACGCCTAAAATGCCAGGGGCTGAAGATGATATCAAGAATTTGACATTGAACAAAGCCCATGAATGGTATGGCGATCCGTTACCAGATATCGTGCAAAAACGCGTTGATAAAGAATTGAAATCCGTTATCGGAAATGGTTTCTCAGTTATCTATTTGATCTCACAAAAGCTGGTGGCTAAATCCAATAAAGATGGCTATTTAGTAGGGTCTCGTGGTTCGGTGGGCTCCAGTTTGGTCGCCACTCTGACAGGTATCACTGAGGTCAACCCCTTACCACCACATTATCGCTGTCCTAAGTGTAAGTGGTCGCATTTTTATGAAAAAGGTGAATATGGTTCTGGCTATGACTTACCGGATAAAGAATGTCCAGAATGCGGAACAGAATTGGTCAAAGATGGCCAAGAGATCCCGTTTGAAACGTTCCTTGGTTTCAAGGGGAATAAAGTTCCCGATATCGATCTGAACTTCTCGGGTGACTATCAACCAGTAGCTCATAATTACACGAAAGTTTTGTTTGGTGAGAACAATGTGTTTCGGGCTGGTACGATCGGTACAGTGGCTGATAAAACGGCCTATGGGTATGTCAAAGCTTACGAACGTGATACTGAGCAGAATTTACGAGGCGCTGAAGTCGATCGATTGGCCAAGGGTGCCACAGGTGTTAAGCGAACGACCGGGCAACACCCGGCTGGGATCTTGGTCGTACCGGACTATCTTGATATCTATGATTTTACTCCGATCCAGTATCCGGCTGACGATCTGACTGCAGCTTGGAAAACAACTCACTTTGATTTCCACTCGATCCATGATAATATCTTAAAACTCGACTGTTTAGGGCATGATGATCCGACGATGATCAGAATGTTGCAAGATCTTTCAGGGATCGAACCAAAGACGATCCCGACCGATGATCCGGGTGTGATGAAGCTATTTTCAGGAACTGATATTTTAGGTGTTACTCCAGAGCAGATCCAGTCTAAGACCGGGACTTTAGGGATCCCAGAATTTGGGACGCGTTTTGTTCGCGGTATGTTAGAAGAAACGCACCCCAAAACGTTTGCCGAACTAGTCAAGATCTCTGGTCTTTCTCACGGGACTGATGTGTGGTTAGGTAACGCGGAAGAATTGATCCAAAACGGGACCGTTACGATGCCAGAAGTTATTGGATGTCGTGACGATATCATGATGGACTTGATCCATATGGGGGTTGAGTCTGACTTGGCCTTTAAGATCATGGAACACGTACGTAAGGGACGCGGGGTCCCAGATGAGTGGCAGGCAGCGATGCGTGAATCTGAAGTGCCGGAATGGTATATCGGTGCATGCTTGAAGATCAAATACATGTTCCCGAAAGCCCACGCTGCTGCTTATGTGTTGATGGCTTTGCGGATCGCCTATTTCAAGGTGTATTATCCATTGGTATACTATGCTGCTTATTTCTCAGTCCGGGCTGATGACTTTGATCTAGTTTCGATGGCTCACGGTAAAGAATCCGTCAAAGCTGCAATGAAAGAGATCAATGACAAGGGCAATGATGCAACCGCTAAGGAGAAAAATCTTTTGACGGTGCTTGAATTAGCTAATGAAATGTTGGAACGTGGCTTTGAATTCAAAATGGTCGATCTCAATAAATCGGATGCCAGCGATTGGTTGATCGAAGATAATACGTTGATCGCACCATTTACGGCAGTACCAGGGTTAGGCCTGAACGTTGCTAAACAGATCGTGGCGGCACGTGAGGAACAAGATTTCTTGTCCAAAGAAGATCTTGCTAAACGTGGTAAAGTTTCGGCGACGATCATCGATTTTTTGTCAGAAAACCACGTACTTGATACTTTGCCAGACGAAAATCAATTGAGTTTATTTGAAAATCTATTCTAAATAGATCTTTTTATCACTAGTTTTAGCAAAGTAAATATGGAAAAATAATGTAATCTTGAAATTCCAAGGTTTAAATGTTATAATTACTTTTGTATTTTGATAACTCGTGAGAGTGAGCAGAGATGCTCACTCTTTTTATTGGAATAAAAAATGCGTTACAATAGAGTTGCAAGTTATTTTAGAGGGGGCTAATGCGTGAGTGTTGTAGAAACAGTAACGAAGCTAGTTACACCGATCTTGGATGATCATCACTTTGAATTAGTTGATATCGAATTTGTCAAAGAAGGAAAAAGTTGGTATTTGCGTGTCTTTATCGATAAAGAAGGGGGCATCAACATCGAAGAATGTGCCCTTGTTAGCGACCAACTTAGTGAAAAGTTGGATAATTGTGATCCAGATCCAATTCCACAAGCTTATTATTTGGAAGTTTCTTCGCCAGGGGCAGAACGACCATTGAAAAAAGAAAAAGATTATGAGCGTGCTTTGAACTCATATATCAATGTTTCACTTTACCAACAGCTCGATGGTAAGAAAGTATATGAAGGAACAATGACAGCATTATCCAAAGATGAGTTGACACTTGAATATATGGATAAGACCCGTAAAAAAACAATCACGATCCCACGCAAGCAAATTGCTAAGGCGCGGCTCGCAATTAAATTTTAAAAGATTATTTTTACAAGGAGAATCAAACCATGAGTAAGGAATTACTTAACGCATTAGATGCGCTTGAAACAGAAAAAGGAATCAAAAAAGAAGTTGTGATCGATGCGTTGGAACAGGCTTTAGTTTCAGCTTACAAGCGAAATTACGATAAAGCCCAAAACGTAGAAGTTGAATTTGACAAGCGTAAAGGTGACATCAAAGTCTATTCCGTCAAAGAAGTTGTCAACAATGTCTTTGACTCACGCTTGGAAGTTAGCTTAGAAGATGTATTAGAGATCAACAAGGCTTATGAAGTTGGTGATACGATCCGCTTTGAAGTGACACCACGTGATTTTGGACGGATCGCAGCTCAAACAGCTAAGCAAGTGATCATGCAACGTGTGCGTGAAGAAGAACGCCAAATGATCTATGATCAATACAGCAAGTATGAAAATGAGATCGTTTCTGGTGAAGTTGAACGCCATGATAGCCGTTATATCTATGTCAATTTAGGCAATGTTGAAGCTGTTTTATCTAAAAAAGATCAAGTGCCAGGTGAAGTTTACAAATCACATGATCGGATCAAAGTCTACATCTACAAAGTTGTGGATCCATCAGCTAACAACAATGAACCAGAAGTTGAAAATAAAGATGGGAAGAAACGGCGCAAGAATCGTGGACCACAAGTTTACGTTAGTCGTTCTCACCCAGATCTATTGAAACGTCTATTTGAAAACGAAGTACCTGAAATTTTTGACGGTACAGTTGAGATCAAATCGATCGCACGTGAAGCCGGTGATCGTGCTAAAGTGGCTGTTTACTCAGCAGAAGAAGGCGTTGATCCGATCGGAACATGTGTGGGCCCACGCGGTGAACGTGTTCAAGCGATCGTCAATGAATTGAATGGTGAAAAGATGGATATCATTGAATGGAGTGAAGATCCAGCTAAGTATATCTCAAACGCTTTGAACCCAGCTAATATCGTTGAAGTTCGCTTTGATCCTGAAAATGAACGTGTCTGCACGGTGATCGTGCCAGATGATCAACTTTCACTTGCGATCGGTAAACGGGGGCAAAATGCTCGTTTAGCAGCGCATTTGACTGGATACAAGATCGATATCAAATCCGAATCCGATATGGCTGCTTTAGAAGCAAATGCTGAGCTAGCTGATAAAGCAGAAGTTTCAGTTGAAACAACTGAAGAATAGGGGGCACAAACATGGCACAACGCAAGATCCCAATGCGCAAAGATATCGTTACTGGTGAAATGAAACCTAAAAAAGAACTTGTACGCGTCGTGAAAAACAAAGAAAATGAAGTAAGTCTCGATCCAACTGGTAAAAAAGCTGGCCGGGGTGCATATATTCATTTAGATGTAGCTACCGCAAAGAAAGCTCGGGAACAAAAGACTTTTGATAAAGTTTTTGGTGTTAAGATCGAACCTGCTTTTTATGATGAGCTAGTAGCATATGTCGATCACCAAGTTGCACGAGCAGAGTTATTTGGCAATGGAAAATAAGATACAACAACAAAAAGCTCTAAACTTATTGGGATTAGCTCGGAAAGCTGGCAAGTTGACTACAGGCCAAGACCTGGTCTTAGCAGCGATTCGTTCCGGAAAAGCTAAAGTCGTGCTGATGGCAAACGATTGCGGGCAAAGCACCCAAAAGAAATTCACTGATAAGTGCAAGAGTTATGATGTAGCATTAACAACAGAATTTACAAAACAGGAATTAAGTGCTGCGATCGGCGCCAAGCGTTCATTGATCGCAGTTACCGATCCTGGTTTTGGGAAGAAGATACGCCAGCTTCTTTTTTCTTGATCGAAGGGTACAAAGCTTATTCGGTCAGGGATCGAGTAGGTGTGTATTCTTGAAAATAAGGAGAGTGAAGTCATGAGTAAAAAAAGGATTTATGAACTGGCTAAGGAATTAAACGTTAGCAACAAAGAAGTAATTGAAGTTGCAAAGAAAAATGGTTTTAAAGTTGGTAACCACATGTCATCTTTAGACCAAGCTGCTGAAGCTAAAGTAAAAGCTTCATTTGTTAAACCAGTTAAATCTAGTTCACAACAGCAGGCGACTCCTAAAAAAGAAAACAGCGAGAAAAAACAAAATGTTGCTGTAAACAAAAACTCCCAAAATGCGCGGAATAATAACCATTCTAAGCATCAAAACCAAGCATCCGCACAAAGAAATAATGAAAGGCATTCAGGGAAGCGTATGGAAAAAAACAACAACAATAATAACAACGCGAATAATACAAAACATCGCGGTAATAATTCCCAAGGCAATAGCCAAAACAACAACAGTCAAAAGAAAAACAAGTTTTCAAACAATCGCTTTGGCGGGAATAATAACAATCATAAGTTCAATAAAAAGAACAAGAAAAACAAAAATAAGAAGTTCAATCAAAAGAACAATAAACCAGCAGTTCCTCCACGTAAAAACAAGCCATTACCAGAAGTTTTGGTCTATACGGTCGGCATGAACGTAGCAGATATTGCTAAAAAGATCCACCGTGAACCAGCTGAGATCATCAAGAAATTATTTATGATGGGTGTTATGGTCAACCAAAACCAATCCCTTGATAAAGATACGATCGAGATCTTAGCAGCTGATTACGGTATCAAGGCAGAAGAAAAAGTTGAAGTTGACGTAGCTGACATCGATAAATTCTTTGAAGAAGAACAAAATAATCAAGATAATTTAACTTCACGCCCACCAGTTGTAACGATCATGGGTCACGTTGACCACGGTAAGACAACGTTATTGGATAAATTACGGCATACCAATGTTACAGCAGGCGAAGCTGGTGGTATCACCCAACATATCGGTGCTTACCAAGTGCGTCACTCAGGCAAGACGATCACATTCTTGGATACCCCAGGACACGCGGCCTTTACCAACATGCGGGCTCGTGGGGCAGACATCACTGATATCACTGTCTTAGTTGTTGCAGCTGATGACGGTGTAATGCCACAAACGATCGAAGCTATCAACCACGCTAAGGCTGCTAATGTGCCGATCATCGTTGCGGTCAATAAGATCGATAAGCCAGGTGCTAATCCAAACCATGTCATGGAACAATTATCCGAGTATGAATTGATCCCTGAAAGTTGGGGTGGCGATACGATCTTCGTTGAGATCTCAGCTAAATTCAATAAGAACTTAGAAGAATTACTCGATATGATCTTACTTGAAGCTGAAATGCTCGAATTAAAAGCCAATGCTAAACAACACGGTGCAGGTTCTGTTATTGAAGCTCGTTTAGATAAAGGTAAGGGTTCTGTGGCCTCATTACTTGTACAACATGGTACCTTACATGTTGGTGATCCAATCGTTGTGGGTAATACCTTTGGTCGTGTGCGGACGATGACTGATGCTCGTGGTCGTTCGATCAAGAAAGCAACTCCAGCGACTCCAGTTGAGATCACTGGTTTAAACGATGTTCCTGATTCTGGTGATCGTTTCATCACATTTGATGACGAAAAAACAGCACGGGCAGCTGGTGAAGAACGTGCTAAACGTGCCTTGATCAAGGAACGTAACCAAACGACACATGTGACCTTAGATAACTTGTTTGATACCTTAAAAGAAGGCGATCTAAAGGAAGTTGATCTGATCATCAAAGCCGACGTGCAAGGTTCAGCTGAAGCTTTAGCACAAAGCTTTAAGAAGATCGATGTTGAAGGTGTTCGCGTAAACATCATCCACCAAGCAGTTGGTGCGATCAACGAATCTGACGTTACTTTGGCCGAAGCTTCAAATGCTATCATCATCGGTTTCAACGTACGTCCAACGCCACAAGCTAAGATCCAAGCTGAAAGTGATAAGGTCGATATTCGTTTACACAACGTTATCTATAAGGCGATCGATGAAGTTGAAACTGCGATGAAGGGTATGTTAGAACCAGTCTTTGAAGAAAAAGTCATCGGTGAAGTTGAAATTCGTGAAACTTATAAAGTATCTAAGTTAGGTACGATCGGTGGGGGCTATGTCACAGATGGCTATATCCAACGTGATAGTGGTGTCCGTGTTATCCGCGATGGTATCGTGATCTATGAAGGTCAACTTGCTTCACTTAAACGTTTCAAAGATGACGTTAAGCAAGTAAAACAAGGCTACGAATGTGGTCTGATGATCGAAAAATACAATGATATCAAAGTAGGCGATCGTATCGAAGCTTACGTGATGGAAGAAGTTCCACAAGACTAATATTTGATTTGAGGAGGAATTTGAATGGCACAACATTATCGTGTGGGTCGGTTATCACAAGAGATCCAAAGGGAAGTCAATGATATTTTGACTAAGCGTGTGCGTGATCCTCGAGTACAAGGCGTGACGATCACGGGCGTAGAAGTGACAGGTGACTTGCAACATGCAACGATCTACTACAGTACATTATCTAATTTGGCTTCTGACGCTGAAAAAACACAGATCGGTTTAGATAAAGCAACAGGTTTGATCAGACGTGAATTGGGTCAACGCTTGCGTATTTATGTAACGCCTGAAATTAAATTTGAACGGGATGAATCAGTGCGTTACGGTGATCATATCGATGAGCTTTTAAGTAAGCTACACCAGCAAGAAAGTAATCCTTATTGATCGATCATGATTTAAAAATTATGTGTAGATAAAAAGAAGCTGGAAAAATTTTTCTAGCTTCTTTTTTTAGAAAAGAGAGGTAAAAGATGGACGGGATCCTTCCTTTGAATAAAGATCGTGGTATGACGAGCCACGATGCAGTTTTTAAATGCCGGAAAATTTTTAAAACGCGTAAAGTTGGTCATAGTGGTACGCTTGATCCTAATGTCGATGGTGTCTTACCGATCTGTATCGGTAGAGCGACCAAGGCAGTTAATTACTTGATGGCGTCAGGAAAAGTTTATAAAGGTGAGATCATCTTAGGTTTTTCAACGGAAACTGAAGATCTTGATGGTGAAATTGTTGCTAAAAAAGCTATCGAACGACCATTTAGTCAGGAGCAGATCGACCAAGCAATGGCACAGTTGACGGGGGAGATAGTTCAGATCCCACCGATGTATTCTGCAGTCAAGGTCAACGGTAAACGACTTTACGAATACGCACGTGCTGGGCAAAGTGTTGAACGCCCTAAAAGAAAGATCACAGTCGCTTATTTTAAGCAGACTAAGCCAAGCACCTATGATGCAACTAAACAACAACAAACGCTTTATTTTGAAGTTGGCTGCGGTAAAGGAACTTATGTAAGGACGCTAGCGTTAGATCTAGGTGAAATCTTAGGTGTGCCAGCTGTAATGTCAGATCTGACACGTTTGCAAAGTGGGGGCTTTGAGCTAGAGCAGAGTGTGACCCTCGAACAGCTGGCTAATGCCACGCCAGAAGAATTGGAAAACTACCTTTATCCACTTGAATATGCTTTTCGAAGCTATCCTAAGGTCATTTTGACTGAACAACAGTGGCAAAAGGTCCAAAATGGGGGCTTTTTACCAGCAAATATTTTTAAAGATAGGACAACGAAGATCTTGTTGATGTATGGCGATAAAGCACGGGCGCTTTATTATTATGATGATAAAAAAGGTGTTTTTCGTTCAGAACAAATGCTTGATCTAACTTAAAGAGGGTAACAGAGATGAAAGTTATTGAATTAGCTGAACCGTATGCTAAAAGTGAGATCTATCCGGGAAAGATCGTCTTAGCACTAGGCTTTTTTGATGGGGTCCATCGCGGACATCAAGCTGTGATCAAAGCAGCTAAACAGCAAGCTCAAAAAATGGGTGCTAAGCTAGCAGTGATGACTTTTGATCGGCATCCCAGCGCTATTTTCCAGCAACGTGATCCACAAACGATCCAATATTTGACGACGATCACCGAAAAATTAGCGCTATTTGAAAAATTTGGCGCAGATATTGCTTATGTGGTCAAATTTGACGAAAAACTTGCTTATTTAAAACCTCAAGAATTTATCGATAAATATGTCGTGGGGTTAAATGCGGTAGGGATCACAGCCGGCAGTGATTACACTTATGGTCCCCATACGGTCGCTAATATGAAAAATCTACCTAAATATGCTAAAAATAGATTCGAGATCCAGACTGTCGAGTTACTAAAAGAAGATGAAAAAGTTGGTTCGACTGGGATTAGGGAAGCTTTGGCGAGTGGCAAAGTCGGACTTGCAGCCCACTATTTAGGCTATGATTACCAAACGACTGGGACGGTGGTGCATGGTTTTGAACGCGGGCGCCAGATAGGTTTTCCAACTTTGAACATCGAAACGAGTCTTGCTAAACAATTGCCAGCAGTGGGAGTCTATGCTGTTGAAGTAGAATTGGATGGCAAACGATATCAAGGGATGGCTTCGATCGGTCATAATGAAACTTTTGGTGCTGATCTAGCTAAGACATTAGAAGTAAATCTCTTTGATTTTTCGGCGATGGTCTATGGCAAAAAAGTAACGGTCTATTGGAAAAATTATCTGCGTCCGATGGTGAAATTTAATAGTATCGCTGAATTAGTCGTACAATTAGAGGATGATAAACGGCATTCTGAAGCATTACTCAATGTTCAAAATGAAAATTAGCACTCTGCTTGACAGATTGCTAAGAGTTGTGTATATTAATAATTGACTTAGCACTCCATAGTGTTAAGTGCTAAAAGAGGTGATCGTAGTGTTGAGTGAGCGACAGTTATTGATCCTTGAAGCCGTGATCCGCAACTATACAGAAGCGGGTCAGCCGATCGGATCGAAGACTTTACAACAACAATTACCGGTCCATGTGAGTTCAGCGACCATTCGCAATGAGATGGCGGTTCTCGAACAGCAAGGATATATTGCAAAGGAGCATTCAAGTTCGGGGCGGATCCCTTCACTTAAGGGGTATCGATATTATGTCGATAATTTGATGAAACCTAGCGAGCTTGATCGTGATGCTTTGCATGATATTCGCAACTCTTTTGGAAATGAATTTCAGAAGATCGATGAGATCCTAGCTACTTCAGCTAAGATCTTATCCGATTTGACAAGTTATACTGCCATTTCGCTCAAACCTGAAGCTAAAGATCTACGCTTAGAAGGTTTTAGACTTGTAGAGCTTGGCAATCAACAGGTAATGGTGATTTTGGTAACAAGTGACGGTACCGTTGAGAGTCAGACTTTTACGATGCCAAGTGGGATAAGTGGCAGTGAACTCGAAGCTGTTATCCGTCTGATCAATGATAAAGTCGTTGGTCTACCACTGAGACAGGTGATCGTCAGGCTTAATGAATGTTTGCCCCTTTTGAACCGTTACTTACATCAACCGGCTGGTTTCATTGATGTTTTTGGTAATATCTTGAACCGTGTAGCTAAGGAACAGGTTTATGTAGGGGGGAAGATGAATCTTTTGGATTTTTCCAAAGATGCCTCACTTGAACAGATAAAGTCGCTATATTCTCTAGTTGATCATACTCAAGGGATCGGCAGTTTGGTGGACTCATCTAAAGATGGGATCTCCGTCAAGTTAGGTGATGAACTACCAAGCACTTTGCTACAAAATTATAGCTTGATCTCTGCTACTTTTGATGACGGCAACCATGGACAGGGGACGATCGCGATCCTAGGTCCAACAAATATGCCATATTCAAAGATGATTGGTCTGATCACGGTTTTCCGTGATGAACTAACTAAGAGGATAAACGATTATTATCAAAAGTTTTAAATTAATTTTATAAGAAAAGGGGTGTTGATGTGGCAGAAGAAGAGATCAAAAATGCTGCAGCAGAGCAAACAGCACCGGATGAAACTGAAGTAAAGAATGATTCAGTGGATGATCCAAAGAAAGAAGAAGCTGTCGATGAAGTCACAGCTTTGACTGATCAGTTAGCTGAACTGCAAAAAAAATATGATGAATTAGAAGATCGCTACTACCGTTCAGAAGCGGAAATGGCGAATATGACTAAGCGTTTAAAAAAAGAACAAGAACAACTTCTTCGTTATGAAGGACAAGATCTAGCACGTGATATTTTACCAGTTGTTGATAACTTGACACGTGCCTTGCAAACAGAAGTTGAAGATGTTGGTTCTAAACAGCTCAAGCAAGGGATCGAGATCGTTGCAAGAGATCTCGATAAGGCCTTGCAAAGTAATGACGTGACGAGGATCGCTTCGTTAGGTGAAGAATTTGATCCGACGAAACATCAAGCGGTCAAGTCAGTACCGGTCGAAGAAGGGCAAACGCCTGAAACGATCGTCCAAGTCTTACAAGAGGGCTATATGTTAAAAGATCGCGTCTTACGTCCAGCAATGGTCGTTGTCGCACAATAATTTTGTAAAAGGGTGAATTTTTAATGTCAAAAATCATTGGTATTGACCTTGGGACAACTAACTCAGCAGTTGCTGTTCTTGAAGGTAAAGAAGCAAAAATTATTACAAATCCAGAAGGTAACCGGACAACTCCATCTGTTGTTTCATTTAAAAACGGTGAAACTCAAGTCGGTGAAGTGGCTAAACGTCAAGCAATCACTAACCCAAATACGATCAGCTCGATCAAACGTCACATGGGTGAAGCAGGTTATACAGTAGATATTGAAGGTAAAGAATACACACCACAAGAAATTTCAGCAATGATCTTGCAATACATCAAAGAATATGCTGAAAGCTACTTAGGTGAAGAAGTTACTCAAGCTGTTATCACAGTTCCAGCTTACTTCAATGACTCACAACGTCAAGCTACTAAAGATGCTGGTAAGATCGCTGGTTTGAAAGTTGAACGTATCGTCAACGAACCAACCGCAGCTGCTTTAGCTTACGGTTTGGACAAGCAAGACAAAGATGAAAAAGTTTTAGTCTTTGACCTTGGTGGTGGTACATTTGACGTTTCCATCCTTGAACTTGGCGATGGTGTCTTCCAAGTACTTTCCACAAACGGTGATACAAACCTTGGTGGGGATGACTTTGATAACAAGATCATCGATTGGTTAGTTGCAGAATTCAAGAAAGAACATGGTATCGATCTTTCAACTGATAAGATGGCAATGCAACGTCTCAAAGATGCTGCTGAAAAAGCTAAGAAAGACCTTTCTGGTGTAACTTCTGCACAGATCTCCTTGCCATTTATCACAGCAGGTGAAGCAGGTCCATTGCACTTAGAAACAACTTTAACACGTGCTAAGTTCAATGAATTGACACATGACTTGATCGAAAGAACTAAGATCCCTGTACGTAATGCTTTACAAGATGCTGGTTTAACAAATGCTGACATCGATGAAGTTATCTTAGTTGGTGGTTCAACACGTATCCCTGCAGTTAAAGAAGCTGTTAAAGCTGAAACTGGCCATACACCAAACGAATCTGTCAACCCTGATGAAGCTGTTGCTTTAGGGGCAGCTATCCAAGGTGGGGTCATCACAGGTGATGTTAAAGACGTTGTTTTACTTGATGTTACACCATTATCACTTGGTATCGAAACAATGGGTGGCGTCTTTACAAAATTGATCGATCGCAATACAACGATCCCAACATCTAAGTCACAAGTCTTCTCAACTGCCGCTGATAACCAACCAGCCGTTGATATTCACGTTTTACAAGGTGAACGTCCAATGGCAGCTGACAACAAGACTTTAGGTCGTTTCCAATTGACGGATATTCCAGCAGCTCCACGTGGTGTTCCTCAAATCCAAGTTACATTTGATATCGACAAGAACGGTATCGTAAATGTGTCTGCTAAGGATCTCGGCACTAACAAAGAACAAAAGATCACGATCAAGAGTTCATCTGGTCTATCCGATGAAGAGATCGATCGTATGGTCAAGGAAGCTAAGGAAAACGAAGAAGCTGACAAGAAGCGTAAAGAAGAAGTTGATCTACGTAACGAAGTAGATCAATTGCTCTTCCAAACAGATAAGACGTTAGAAGAGATCAAGGGCAAAGTGTCTGATGACGAAGTGAAGAAAGCTGAAGATGCACGTGATGCATTGAAGAAAGCTCAAGAAGAAAACAACGTTGAAGACATGAAAGCTAAGAAAGATGATTTGACAAAGATCATCCAAGACATGTCAGTCAAACTTTACCAACAAGCACAACAAGCTCAAGGCCAAGCTCAAGCTGATGGTGCATCTGCTAGCGACAACAACGCAGCTGATGATAACACAGTAGATGGCGACTTTAAAGAAGTCGATCCTGACGATAAATAATCGTTACAATGGCTAAATGAAAAGTCAAAGGCCCTTTGTGGACTTTGGCTTTTTATTTTTAAGCAGTTATGTTAATCTAAATTTAAGTGTAATTGCACGGCAAATAACCAATTATTTGGAGGAGAAACATGGAAAAGAATCCTTATGATGTCTTAGGTATTTCCAAAGATGCATCTGCTGATGAGATCAAGCGCGCTTATCGTAAACTATCGAAGAAGTATCACCCTGACTTGAACCATGAAGCTGGGGCAGAAGAAAAGTTCAAAGAGGTAAACGATGCTTATGAGATTTTAAGTGACCCACAGAAAAAGGCTCAATTTGATCAGTTTGGCTCGACTGGAGCTCAAGGCTTTGGCGGTGCTGGTCAAGGCTTTGGTGGCGGTTTTGAAGGTGGCTTCGGTGGATTTGACGATATTTTCAGTTCATTCTTTGGTGGTGGCGGTACTAGCCGTTCACGAACAGCACCACGTCAAGGCCGTGATCTGCAATATGAGATGAACTTGACCTTTGAAGAAGCAATTTTTGGCAAGACGACTGAAATTGAATATACTCGTGAAGAAGATTGTGACACATGTAACGGTACCGGTGCTAAACCAGGAACTTCACCTGTGACCTGTTCACACTGTGGTGGCCGTGGCTTTGTCCAAGTTGAGCGCCAAACGCCACTTGGTCGTATCATGACTCAACAAGAATGTGATGTCTGTGGTGGTACCGGAAAAGAGATCAAAGAAAAGTGTACTACATGTCATGGTTCCGGCCATATCCGCAAGAAACATGCAGTTGAAGTCAAAGTACCAGCAGGGGTCGAAGATGGCAATCAAATGCGCTTACAAGGCCAAGGTGAAGCTGGGGTAAATGGTGGACCATACGGCGATCTATTTATCGTCTTTAATGTTGCGCCAAGTGATACTTTCAAGCGTGATGGCTCTGAGATCTATTTAGAGCAACCGATCACCTTTGTGCAAGCTACTTTAGGGGCTGAGATCCCAGTTAAGACTGTCCACGGGGATGTTAAGTTGAAGATCCCAGCTGGAACGCAAACGGGAACAACATTCCGTTTACGTGGTAAAGGTGCACCGAGATTGCATGGCACAGGCAATGGTGATGAGCGTGTCACAGTGAAAGTTCAAACACCAAAGAGCTTAAATAAACAACAAAAGATCGCTTTGAAGGCTTTTGCAGAAGCTTCTGGTGATGAAGTTGCTGATGAAGGAAACTTCTTAGATCGCTTAGTCAAGGCACTAAAAAATGAATAAGATCACAAGATAAAGATTTATAAATTTTATCTGAAAATGATTGACTTTAGTTATAAAAAAACGGTATAATTAATTTCGTTGCGATGGTCTGGTAGCTCAGTTGGATAGAGCAACGGTCTTCTAAACCGTAGGTCGTGAGTTCGAATCTCACCCGGATCATATCAAATGAAGTTAATTACCGTATAAAAAAGGCAAAACGTTGTTATATCAGCGTTTTGCCTTTTTTGTTATTTGGGAGAAATCGTTAAAAACAGTAAGTTGTAGTAAGAAAAGGGTAATGGGAGGGTGATGATCACCCCGCAAGATCATCCAATTTTGAGGTGATCGTTATATCATTTTTCTTCATATTCGTCGATCAGATATGCATAAACATCGACCGTAGTTGTAACTCTAAGCAGACATTATATCTTTTTAGTTCTGTTTGAATTAATTGTTTGGGTCACCAGTGTCATTAGGATCGGCATTAGCATTAGCTTCTGCATCTGCTTGTTTTCCTTTTTCAGTTGGCGTTCCATCCTGATTAAGATAGCCATTTTGCTTAGCCCATTCAATTTGATCTTGCACCCAAGGATCAGGATTTCCATATACATCAGTGCCAGGAGCATGGTCTTGACCGGGCATAACTTGGTTGCCTTGAGGATCGTACCCATTTTCTTGATTTAACTGGCTTTGTGATTTAGCTTGCTGAGGAGTACTATTGGAAGCTTGAGAATAGTTCTGTTGAGAACTAGAATATGTTACTTGCTGCGAGGCAATTTGAGATTGTTGTGAAGCCCTTTTAGTTTCATTTTCGGCTTTAGACCTTGATTTGCTCTCGGCTTTCATCTTACTTTCGGAGGCTTTACGCTTACTTATAGCTTTCTCTTTAGAAGCCTCTTTTGCTAATCGTTCAGATTTAGCTTTGTGACTACTTGCACTTGATTTGTTGTTAGAATTATTAGTGCATCCAGCAAGTAGTAGGAGAGATAAGCTCGAAACTCCTAGCTTAATATAAATTTTTTTCAATATACCATCCCTTACTATATGTAATCAGCTTTTAATGTCATCAGTTTTTGGACTATATTGAAAATATTAGCTTCTTAGCAGGACATTTTACATAAAAAAATTACCTTCTGACAAATAGGGCAGAAGGTAAAACTGGTTCGCAAGAAGCCATCTTGCAATGAGACAGTGAAGCTTCGTGATATCTACGCATAAAGAATAAACGAAAAAATAGTAATTGTCAATGTGACAGCGGTGAGATGTAGTGCTACCTGCATTTTTTAACTTGATTTTGGCTATTCTAGTCAATCTAGTATCAAGCATTATCTATGACTGGTTAAAAGACCATCGATAGATAACAACGTCCTGATCTGTTGGTTGGTTTTTCCGCTTTTTAGAGCGTTTGGTTGAAATGATGTTTGTCCTAGCGATCTTACTCATTGGTGGTTTTATCTCATTAGTTAGTTCGTTTTTTTAAAAATAAAATATTCAGTAATTTTTCCTAAAAATTAAGCTGTTTATTTTACAAGGGTATTAGTTAAATGTTATATTGTAAGCGTATTCATAATATAAAATTTATATTTTTGGAGGAATTAGTTATGGATCTAGCAAAATATATCGATCACACGATCTTGGCACCAAATGCAACCGAAGAACAAGTAGAAAAGATAATTTCTGAAGCGTTAGAATATGGCTTTGCGTCAGTCTGTATCAATCCATATTGGGTCAAAAAAGTAGCTCAGGGTTTAGCTGATAGTGACGTTGAAGTCTGTACAGTGATCGGTTTTCCTTTGGGCGCTAATAAGACCAGTATCAAAGTCAGTGAAGCTAAAGAAGCGATCGCTGATGGAGCCGATGAGCTTGATATGGTGTTAAATATCGGCGAGCTAAAGGCTAAACATTACGATGCGGTCAAAGCAGACATCAAAGCAGTAGTTGATGCGTGTCATGCAGAAAATAAATTGGTCAAAGTGATCATTGAAACTTGCTTATTGACCGATGAAGAAAAGATCAAAGCTTGTGAATTGTCAAAAGAAGCTGGAGCTGACTACGTTAAAACATCCACTGGTTTTTCGACTGGTGGCGCAACAGTAGCTGATATTGAATTGATGCGAAAGACTGTTGGACTAGACATCGGTGTTAAAGCTTCTGGCGGTATCCATTCCAAAGAAGAAGCTTTAGCCTTGATCGAGGCTGGAGCTTCACGTTTAGGTGCAAGTGCAGGGATCAAGATCGTTAATAGTTAGGGTGTGAATGGAATGCGATTTAAACGTGTATTTACATTAGTGATCGACTCAGTAGGGATCGGTGCTGCTAAAGATGCGGCTAAATTTGATGATGAAGGCTCTGATACTCTAGGCCACATCACTTCTTATTGGAATGGTGAATTAAAATTACCTAATTTAACGGCTTTAGGTTTGGGCAATATTCGGGCTGATTCGCCATTAACAGGTGTTTTACCAGTTGAAACCCCACTAGCTTACTATGGTAAGATGCAAGAGATCTCGGCTGGAAAAGATAGTATGGACGGTCACTGGGAAATGATGGGCTTGCCAGTTACTGAACCACTGGGCTTTTTCCCTAACGGATTCCCCGAACCCTTGATCAAGGCGATCGAAGGATTTAGTGGACGTAAAGTGATCGTCAATCGTCCGATCTCGGGGACTGAAGTGATCGCTAAATACGGTGAGGAACAGTTAGAAACTGGGGCCTTGATCGTGTATACCTCAGGTGATTCGGTCTTACAGATCGCAGCTAATACAGCGATCATCCCACTCGATGAGTTATATCGGATCTGTAAATATGTTAGAGAAATAACGATCGATGAATATCACATCGGGCGTATTATTGCGCGTCCTTATGTTGGCAAAGATAAAAACGAATTTAAACGAACGTCTGACCGCCATGACTTTACGTTAGTCCCTCCAAAAGATACAGTCCTGGATATGTTGGGTCAAGCTGGCTTTGAAGTTATCGGAGTTGGGAAAACGAACGACATTTTTTCAGGTAAAGGGATCGATACGGGGATCCACACTGAAAGTAATGATGACGGGATGACTAAGACGATCGAAGTTGCTAAAACAGATTTTACAGGTCTGTGTTTTACGAACTTGGTCGATTTTGATGCGATGTATGGTCATCGCCGTGATCGTGAAGGCTATGGTAAAGCGTTGGCAGCATTTGATGAACGTTTGGGTGAGCTACTGGAGAATTTACAAGCTGACGATCTATTGCTGATCACAGCTGATCATGGTAACGATCCTGGATTTAAAGGGACCGATCATACCCGTGAGTATGTGCCTTTATTAGCTTACTCACCAAGTTTTTCTAAGGGTAGTTCGTTAGGGATCCGCGATACTTATGCTGATCTAGGTGCAACGATCTTAGATAATTTTGCGCTACCAAATAAAACGGACGGTAAGAGTTTTTTAGCCGATTTACGGAGGAATTAAGATGAGTGAACATATTGAAGCCAAGAAAGGTGATATTGCTAAGATCGTTTTGCTACCAGGTGATCCTTTACGGGCCAAACATATTGCCGAAACGTTTTTAGAAGATCCGATCTGTTACAATACAGTTCGTAATGCATTGGGTTATACAGGAACTTATAAAGGCGTAAAGATCTCGGTCCAAGGAACAGGGATGGGGATCCCCTCAACTTTGATATATGCCGAAGAGTTGATCAATTACTACGAGTGTGAGATCTTGATCCGTGTCGGCACATGCGGTGGAATGGCACCCGAAATAAAAGTTAGAGATGTCATCTTAGCGCAATCGGCAACGACTGATTCGGCCATCATTCAAAATACTTTTGGCAGTGGTCTTTATTATGCGCCTACAGCTGATTTTAGTTTGCTCGATCATGCATATGCTGCAGCTAAAAAAGAGCAGATCGCAGTTAAGGTCGGTAATATCATCTCAGAGGATCGTTTTTATAATGATGAGATCGATCGGGAAAAATTGATCCAATACAAGGTGCTAGGGGCTGAGATGGAAGCAGCAGGCCTATATCTGATCGCAGCAAAGT
Source organism: Ligilactobacillus sp. RTP31139st1_D10_RTP31139_211217 (assembly GCF_040226755.1). Lineage (NCBI taxonomy): Bacteria > Bacillati > Bacillota > Bacilli > Lactobacillales > Lactobacillaceae > Ligilactobacillus > Ligilactobacillus sp. RTP31139st1_D10_RTP31139_211217. The sequence continues at coordinate 173,033 of NZ_JBCOAR010000001.1, read as the reverse complement.
ATAATGTAAGGGCTTTAGCTGTTTTGACGATCAGTAACCATATTATAAGTGGCGAGTCAACACCAGCGTCTGAGCGTGAACGATCATTCAACGATATGGTGAAAGTTGCGCTCGAAGCTACAGTTTCACAAATTAAAGCGTAGAAAGGTGGGAGCTACAATGCGAATGGTAGATATTATCGAACGCAAACGTAATGGAGCAGAATTGACAAAAGAAGAGCTACACACTTTTATCGAGGGTTATACTAAAGGCGAGATCCCAGATTATCAAGCTAGTGCTTTTTTGATGGCAACATATTTCAATGGGATGACAGCTAAGGAACAAGCAACCTTTGCTTTAGAGATGTTGCATTCAGGTGATGAGGTCGACTTGTCGCTGATCCCAGGTATCAAGGTCGATAAACACTCAACTGGTGGTGTGGGGGACAAGACCAGTATCCCTTTAGCTCCGATGATCGCTGCGTTAGATATTCCGATCCCGATGATCTCGGGTCGTGGTCTGGGACATACTGGAGGAACATTAGATAAATTGGAAGCGATACCAGGATTTAAGGTCGAACTCAGTGAAGCTGAATTTATCCAGCAAGTTAAAGATATCAACTTGGCGATCATCAGTGCTACCGGCAATATCGCGCCCGCAGATAAGAAATTATATGCTTTACGTGACGTTACTGCAACGGTCGATTCGATCCCATTGATCGCTGGTTCCATTATGAGTAAGAAGATCGCTTCTGGCACTGATGCGTTGGTCTTAGATGTTAAGACGGGCTCAGGTGCATTCATGAAGACCCAAGAGAAAGCTAAGGCCTTAGCACAAGCGATGGTCGAGATCGGTAAAAACGTGGGAATGCGTTGTATGGCAGTTATCTCTGATATGAATCAACCATTAGGCAATACGATCGGAAATACGCTTGAGATCGAAGAGTCGATCGAGATCTTAAAGGGTAATGGACCTAAAGACATCACTGATCTTGTCTTAACATTAGGAAGTCAGATGGTAGTTTTAGCTGGAAAAGCAGAAACTTTAGAGCAAGCACGCGAAATGCTGATCGAAGTTTTAGTCAACGGTAAAGCTCTTGAAAAATTTGGCGATATGATCGAAGCGCAAGGTGGCGATCGCAATATCATCGATGATTATAGTTTGATGCCACAGGCAAAATATCAGATCACGATCAAAGCTCCTAAGGCAGGCTATATTTCTAAAATGACTGCTGATGAATTAGGGGTGGCAAGTATGCTACTTGGCGGTGGTCGTCAAAGTAAAGAAGATACGATCAATTATGCGGTCGGTCTACGCTTGCACAAAAAAGTCGGTGATCGGGTTGAAAAAGATGAGGAGCTAGTGACCGTCTATAGTGATCAAAAAGACATTGAGCAAGTTGAAAAATTGATCTTAGATAATATCGAGATCGGTGAGAAGACTAATGCTGTTCCGTTGATCCATGAAATAATCAAATAGCAGATAAGATAGTATTGTTAGGGATGTAAGGCTTAACAATGCTATTTTTTGATTTGCATAATTTAGTGATCCATATTAAGATAATTATCACATTGAAAAATGGGAGGAAACAGAGTTGAAACTATATGAGTTGACGTTGAATAACGTTTTTTATGTAGATCAACAACGAAAAGATATTTATTTAGTTCATGTTAGGTATTCACAATATTTTAAGTTGTGGCAACCAGCTTTACCGTGTGTGAAAGCTAAAATCGATATCAAAGATCGTGTCGAACGGCCAGAAGTGAGATTTCATGAGGGAAAATTTACGCGTTTTAATGTAACGTATCATTTTCCCAATACAGGTCTATCAAAACCTGATTATAAGGTCAATCTCTTATTTCACTCGGAATTTATCAAGATCACGCGCCATCATATCGAGCATGTACATAAAAATTTATTGGAGCAGTTGCCAGATGATTTCACTAAAAGTGAGATGGTCTCGTTGGATGAACTTGAAGAAAACTTCAATAATGATGGTTATGTGGGCCAATATTTACAGGCAACATTGCAAGCAGTAAGTTAAAATGATCATTTTAAAGCATCAGCAATGATGCTTTTTTTGTATTTAAAACTTATAGATAATAGTAGTTTGCTAAGAAATTGTCCAAAGCTCTTGTGTATCTTACTAAAAAGAAGGAAAATGGGGACCATATCAATATAGTTTGGGGGAAAATAGTATGGTACCGGAGTATTTAGAGAAGTATATGGACAGATATATACGGATAATCTTAGCAGATGGGAAGTGGGGAAGTGGTCATGTTTTTGGGTTTGCGCTTCCAGAAGATACACCAGATGGTACTTGGGGAATCGTCTTGACTAAAAAGCGCGAGCGGAGGTGTGTCGTTACTTTTCCGACCAAAACGATCACTGAGACCCAGGTCAAAGAGATCGATATCATCAAGGTCAATTTGGAACAAAGAGTGATCAACAGAATTGGGGATGGTTATTGGTGGCTAAAAAATGGCTTCGAATATGTTTGGTGGGAGCTAAGGAATTTTATTTTTAGATACTGAGTTTAGAATTGAAAGAATAAAAATAGAATTTTAAGTATATATTTTTTTGAATATTGTTGCAATTTAAAAGTGAAGTTGCTATAATATTCTTTGTTATGGAGAGTTGGCAGAGTGGTAATGCACCGGACTCGAAATCCGGCGAACCGGCTAATACCGGCGCGCAGGTTCAAATCCTGTACTCTCCTTAAATATACCTGTTATGTCAAGGGGTTAGGGCTGTTATGCCCACCAAATGTCCCCCACAGAGGAAATATGAAAACCATCTGGTGATTATCAGATGGTTTTTTGTGTATATTTGTTCATAGGTTTTGTGGCTAGGGCTAAGATCATATCGCTACTAGTGAAGTGATGATTCGACTTGTGTTTTAGAGTCCATTTTAGTTTTAAAACCCGCCACAGAGGACGGGAACTATGTTTTATTTAAAATCGATAGTTAATGACTCAGGAGCGTCAGCAACTGTTTCAAAGGTGTCGGTGTTAGCAATGGAGTCTAGATTGAATGTAAGTTGATTTAGTTTAGAAACATCATCAGAATTAATAAGTGCTTGTGCATGCTCGTCTTTATGTGCATGTGCAGCAATTGCAGATCCTACACCTTCATCAATCAACCCACTACCCATACTTAACTGTTGACCATAATTCGGAACTAATGACTTTATACCGTTAAACTGGAGTTCAGAGTCAGATGAATTATCTAATGTATAAGTTACTTGAATAACGTATGATGGTAAGGTAACGTTGGCGGAATCAAAAGTGGTGGAAATAAGTTCTTTTTGCTGGTTTGTTTTAGGCTCGTATTTTAATAACTTAATATTTTTAATTTTAAAGTTCATGGGACCGTAGTTAATTTCAGCATTTGTTGGTGAAACGATTCGCTCTAAAGTTACTTTTCCACTAGTTGGATCATCATGCCATTGTCCCACTTTTAAAAGTTCTCCAGCAGTAACCTTTTTGTTATCTCGAGAAGAACTATTTTTCTTTACCTTAGCACTGGAAGACGAGGCTGATTTATTTGAATTATCAACTGTGTTACTGCAACCAGCCAATGTTAAGGCTGATAGAAGTAGCAGACTAATAGTTTTAATACTTTTATACATATTGTAAATCTCCTTTTTATTATTTCAGCTTTTTACGACATCAGTTCTTTGGTCAAATGTAACTCTATGATCTACTTAAAATATAAACTTCAAAAAATTACTTAACGAAAAATGATAGGGCTTACAAAAAATGGATGGATAAATAAAGTTGAACGAACTTAGACCAGCATTATTTTAATGTAATCCAGTCCATATAACGTTTAGCCTATTTTGGAATATTGTAATCACGTAATAATTGTTCTGGTTTTACATATTCAGCAGCTTTCAGGCTATAAGTTGAAAGCTCAACTGCAAAAATATTAATCTTATTTTTTAAATACCTTAATACATTTATTATATTATCATAATTAAACCAAGGAATACATTTTTAACAAGTATTCAGATGACATATATTACCATGAATGATACACATTACTAAAAGGGGCGGTATTTCAACTAATTACGAGATAAGTTTTAAAAGAAAATAAAAAATATCTGCAAATTGTAACTTGTCAATAAAAATTACCATGTCTACAGCAATAATAAATTTGCGCAGAATTACATAGATCAAGCAAAAAATTTGCTTTCTAGTACCAGTATGTTTAAATAGAAGTAATTTAAATGTTGGAGGTATTTTAAAATGGAAATTCTTTTTCATGGTGTTGCAACAAAAACAAATGGAACTCCCGTAAAAGTCGGTGAAAAATTGCCTGCGTTTACTGTAAAAGATGCAGCTGATACCGTTAAAACTGGAACGCAGCTTTTTACTAAGGTAAGTTTGATCAGTGTCGTACCTGATATCGACACCCGTGTTTGCAGCCTCTCGACAAAACGTTTCAATCAAGAAGTTGATAATTATAATAATATTAATTTTTATACGATCTCGACCAATACCTTAGAGCAACAAAAGAATTGGTGTGCCGCTGAAGGTGTGGCCAAACTTGAACTTTTATCCGATGCCACGGCTGAATTTGGTAAAGCTATGGGATTATATGTTGAAGAAAAAGGAATCGATGCACGCAGTATTTGGATCGTCGATACTGAAGGCAAAGTTCTCTATCAAGAATTATTGACAGAACAATCGGATGAACCAAATTATGCTAAAGCTTTAGAATTTTTGGATAGTTTGGATCAATGCTAAAATTTCTCGGATTATTACTTGTACTATGGTTACTTTTTAAAGTCACTGATGGTGCCCTTAGGGGATGTATAGCGATCTTTGCCTTTGTGATTTTAGGTGTGGTCTTATTAGCCTTCTTAGGCTTGTTACTAAAGCTTTGATGGCTTCTTTTGGTATTTTTCTTGTTAGGGGTCGTAGTGGCTAATAAAAACTAAAATAGGCTTGACTTTGAAGCTGGTTAATATTATGCTGAATAGTATAATATCAGACCGGTTTAAAGAGATGAGTAATTTGAGTTTGTCGTCCAGAGAGCGGAGGTTGCTGGAAATCCGTCGATCAGGCTCAAGTGAAAGACGACTCTTGAGGTGCATATGAGAGTATGCCGCAGATAGGTGCGTTATCCTAAAGTGATAAATTAAGGTGGTACCGTGCTGTTTGCGCCCTTGTTGAAACAATTCAACAAGGGCCTTTTTTGTTACCGGGACATTTTTAGGAGGAAATCCATGAAATACCAACGTCCGAAGGGCACAGCCGATATTTTGCCAGCTGAATCAGCAAAATGGCAATATGTTGAAGCTAAGGCTCGTGAACTATTTAAAAAATATCGTTACCATGAAATGCGGACTCCGATCTTTGAAAGTTTCGAAGTTTTTTCTCGCACATCGGGTGAAACATCTGACATCGTAACTAAAGAAATGTATGACTTTTATGATAAAGGTGAACGGCATATCACTTTACGGCCAGAAGGAACTGCCGGAGTGGTACGTAGCTTTGTTGAAAATAAATTATACGGTCCTGAGTTGCAAAAACCCGTCAAAACTTACTATATGGGACCGATGTTTCGTTACGAACGGCCACAATCTGGACGTTTACGTGAATTTCATCAGATCGGGGTCGAAGCTTTTGGCGTTGACAGCCCAGCTTTAGATGTTGAAGTGATCGCAATGGCTATCGATCTTTTGGAAAGTTTTGGGTTAGATAGCTTGAAGTTAGCATTGAATACTTTAGGTGATAATGAATCACGTCAAGCTTACCGTCAAGCTTTGATCGACTATTTAGAACCATTTGCCGATCAACTTTCAGATGATTCCAAAGAACGTCTGCACAAAAATCCGTTGCGGGTCTTAGATAGTAAAGATAAAAAAGATCAAGAGATCGTAGCTGATGCACCATCGATCTTGGATTATCTAACACCTGCAGCAACAGAACATTTTGAAACACTAAAGAAACTCTTAGATGATCTAGGGATCAAGTATGAAGTCGATCCTAATATGGTGCGTGGTTTAGATTACTACAACCATACGATCTTTGAGATCATGAGCGATTCGAAAGCCTTTGGTGGCAAGTGGACGACCGTGTGTGCCGGTGGTCGTTACAATGGCTTAGTTGAACAACTCGGTGGCCCTGAAACACCGGGGATCGGTTTTGGTTTAGGGGTTGAACGCTTGTTATTAGTTTTAGATGCAACTGGAAATGGCTTACAACTTGAAGATCCTCTTGATGTTTATGTTGTTGGGATCGGTCAAAGTGTCAATGCTGAAACGTTAAAATTAGTCCAAAGCTTGCGCCACCAAGGTTTTAGCGCCGATCGTGATTACCTTGATCGTAAACCTAAGGGGCAATTTAAAACAGCTAGTCGCTTGAATGCAAAATATACTTTGACTTTAGGTGAAACTGAATTAGCTGAACAAAAAGCTAACTTAAAGAATATGGAAACTGGCGAAGAGATCAGCGTTTCGTTAGCGGATATCTATGCTAACTTTGCTGGTTTATTAGCTTAAGAAAGAAGGATAGACATGGAACGTACAACATATGCAGGTTTAGTTGATGAAAAATATTTAGGACAAGAAGTAGTTTTAAAGGGTTGGGTCCAAAAGCGCCGCGACCTTGGGAACTTGATCTTCGTTGATCTTCGAGATCGTGAAGGGATCGTCCAACTTGTCTTTAGTCAAGAATTCGGAGCTGAAGCACTTGAGATCGCTGAAAATATCCGGAGTGAATATGTGATCGAAGTTGAAGGGAAGGTCGTTAAACGTGCTAACGCTAACCCTAACATGAAGACGGGTCAGATCGAAGTTGAAGTTTCTAAGATCACCGTTTTAAACGAAGCTAAGACAACACCATTTGATATTTCTGACGATATCAACGCTTCTGATGATCTGCGTTTACAATATCGTTATTTAGATCTTCGACGTCCAGAAATGTTGAAAGCTTTGAAGATCAGAAATCGGATCACACAAGCAGTTCACCGTTACTTGGATGAAAATAATTTCTTGGATATCGAAACACCATATCTAACACGTTCAACGCCAGAAGGAGCGCGTGACTATTTAGTTCCATCGCGTGTTTACCCAGGACACTTCTATGCTTTGCCACAATCACCACAATTGTTCAAGCAATTATTGATGGGCGCTGGCGTGGATCGTTACTATCAGATCGCACGTTGCTTCCGTGACGAAGATCTGCGGGGGGATCGACAACCAGAATTTACCCAGATCGATATGGAAATGTCATTTATGACAGCTGAAGAGATCCAAACGATGACAGAAGGCTTGTTGAAAGCCGTAATGAAAGCTGCTTTAGGTGTAGAATTAGAAACACCGATCAAGCGGATCACATGGAATGAAGCAATGGATCGCTTTGGTTCTGATAAGCCAGACATGCGTTTTGGTATGGAATTGACGAACATGGCTGATGCAGTCGCCGGGGCTGGTTTTAAAGTTTTTGACAGCACATTAGAAAACGGTGGACAAGTCAAAGCGATCACTGTTCCTGGTGGAGCCGATAAGTATTCACGTAAGCATATCGATGAAAAACAAGAGTACATCAAGCGCTTTGGGGCTAAGGGATTAGCGTGGCTCAAAGTTACAGATGAAGGCCTAACTGGTCCGATCGCTAAGTTCTTTAAAGAACGCGAAGACAAGATCTTAGCAGCTAGTGGTGCTAAAGCAGGTGACATGATCTTATTTGTGGCTGATAAGCCAAAAGTCGTGGCTGATGCACTTGGATATCTTCGGGTAGCTATTGCTAAAGAATTAGACATGATCGATAAGTCACAATTTGCCTTTGTTTGGGTCGTTGATTGGCCACTATTTGAATACAGTGAAGAATTCGAACGCTATATTGCTGCTCACCATCCATTTACAATGCCAAATGAAGAAGATCTTGAGTTATTAGCGACTGACCCACATAAATGCCATGCACAAAGCTATGACATCGTGTTGAATGGTTATGAATTAGGTGGCGGTTCGATCCGTATCCACCAACGTAGTGTGCAAGAAGCGATGTTTAAGGCTTTAGGCTTTACAGAAGAAAGTGCCAAAGAACAATTTGGTTGGTTCATGGACGCCTTAGACTTTGGTTTCCCTCCACACGGTGGTTTAGCACTTGGGTTAGACCGTTTTGCAATGTTATTAGCTGGTAAAGATAATATTCGTGAAGTGATCGCCTTTCCTAAGAACTCCAAGGCTTCTGAACCGTTGACACATGCTCCAAGTCCAGTGGCAGATAAGCAATTGGATGAACTTTATCTAACGACTGAAGTCCCAGAAGATAAGGCTTAATTTATTATTTGATAGCTTGTTTAAGTATTTACTTAGGCAAGCTATTTTTTACATAAAGTGGTTTGTTCAGAAGCCAAAGTGCGGTATTATTATTTAGAGAATGGTTTACAAGCAAAAACAGCGGTGTATTATTTCAAGGTAAAGTTATTTAAAAATTTTAAGAAAAAATGCGGATCTGTTTCTTGTATAGCTGAGATAACTTTTGTGCTTGAAAGGATTTAATTACAATGGATGAACTACAAAAGATTTGGAAACGCCATGTTTATATCGCTAAGGCTTCGACAGCATTTATTTACGGTGTTTTAGTTTCGATCGCGATGAACTTTTTTTGGGAGCCGGGGCATATTTACTCTTCAGGGATCACGGGTCTAGCTCAGCTGATCGCTACTTTGACAGCTAACTTGCCAGTCCAGCTCTCGACAGCGTTACTGATCTTTATCTTAAATGTGCCACTCTTTATCTTGGCGTGGTTTCAGATCGGCCGCCGATTTACCTTTTTCACGGTTTTAGCGGTCTTTTGCTCATCACTTATGATCAAGTCACTTCAACCGATAACGCTGACACACGATCCGATAATTTGTGCGCTTTTTGGCGCTGCGATCAATGGCTTTGGAACGGGCTTGGCTTTGAAAAATGGGATCTCTACTGGTGGCTTAGATATTTTAGGGTTGACGATCAGAAAACATACGGGTAAAAGTGTTGGCACGATCAACATCATCTTCAATGCTTTTATCGTTTTAGCTGCGGGGGCGGTCTATGGCTGGCCTTATGCCTTCTATTCTGCATTAGGTATCTTTGTCAATGCTCGGGTCATGGATATGGTCTATACGCGGCAACAAAAAATGCAAGTCATGATCGTGACCAATAAACCAAAGAGCGTGATCGATTGTATTCAAAATCACATGCGCCGTGGGATCACGATCGTTCATGGTGCCGAAGGGGCATATAAGCATGATAGAAAGACGATCTTGTTTACGGTGATCTCCCGATATGAACAACCCGAATTACGTCAGGCAATGACAGAATCGGATCCACATGCTTTTGTAAGTATTGCAGAAAATGTGCATATCATGGGGCATTTCTACGAACCAAAGCCATAGAAAGGAAACCGGTCAATGGAAAAATATGTAATCTCGATGTATGATAAGGGCCAAAATGAAGCTGGTCCCAAGGCTAAAGTTGATGCTGGAAATTTTTTAGCCACTGAGGGCTTTAAAAAGCTGAATTTTTATTTTTCAGGGGCTAGAAAAGCTAAACTTATGAGCTATAAGCAGAGTTTTTTGGATATTCCGCGTCAGATCAAAAAGTTAGAGCCCCAGACGGTGGTTTTTCAATATCCGTCTTTTGATCAGCGCACTGATCAGGCGATCGTGAAAAGTGTGCGTCGCTTTACTCAAGCCAAGTTATTGTATCTGATCCATGATATCGAATCTTTGCGTGCTTATGCTGATGATGTGACTTATCGCAAAAAAGAGATCGCATTTTTGAATCAAAGTGATGGTTTGATCGTGCATAATGAAAAAATGAAAGCTTGGCTCAAAGAAAATGGGGTCACTAAGCCAATAACTGTGTTAGAGATCTTTGATTATGCTAATCCAATCAAACTAGCTACTGATCGCCCTTATGAAAAGAGTATTTGTTATGCGGGTAATTTACAAAAAGCCGATTTTTTACAAAAGTTGGATCTCAGCATCCCGCTAGCCTTATATGGTCCCAACAAGGCTGCTACTTATCCCAAGAATATCACTCACTATGGTTCATTTCCGCCAGATGAATTGCCAGCAAAATTAACGCAAAATTTTGGCTTGGTCTGGGACGGTACGAGTATCGAACGCTGTGACGGTAGCTTTGGAAATTACTTAAAATATAATGATCCTCATAAAACTTCACTTTATCTGAGTTCGGGGCTTCCAGTCATCATCTGGAAAGAAGCGGCCTTAGCTGATTTTATCGTAAAAAACCAAGTGGGACTGGCTGTCGATAACTTAGCACAACTAGATGAGATACTAAATGAATTGACACCAGAAGAGTATTACCAGATGTGTCAAAATGTAGCCAAAGTGGCTCATAAGATGCGTACGGGGGCGTATTTAAAGGAAGCTGTGACAAAATTAGAACATGAGGTGACAAAATGATCCCTAAGATAATCCATTACTGTTGGTTTGGCCAAAATGAAATGCCTAAACAGTATCGGCAATATATTGAAGGTTGGAAAAAAATTTGTCCCGACTATGAGATCATTGAGTGGAATGAAGAAAATTATGATGTCGAGCAAGTAGCCTATACTGCTCAAGCTGCCAAAGCCGGTAAGTGGAGTTTTGTCTCTGATTATTTAGGATTTGATGTCGTTTACCGCTATGGTGGGATCTATTTGGATACGGATGTTGAATTACTTCAAACGTTAGACCACATTTTAGAAAATGATGCTTTTTTTGCGATCGAAGAAAATGAGAGTGGGGCTGAAGTTGCACCAGGATTAGGTTTTGGAGCTAAAAAAAATCATCCACTATTAAAGCAGCTACGCGATATGTATAATGACTTGGAATTTATCAAAGCCGATGGTTCGTTAAATACGGTCGCGATCCCAGTTTATACCACGCAATTGTTGGAAAAGCTGGGCTTTAAACGTCAAGATAAATTACAAAAGTTTGGGGATGTGACGATCTATCCAACGACTTACTTTGCACCAATGGATTTTTTAACGGGGCAGATAACTCTCAGTCCCGAGACGATCAGCATCCATCACTACAGTGCGTTATGGCAAACACCGACCAATTTACGCCATATTGAGAAGATGCGCCGGATCAATCGCCGTTTTGGTAAAAAATGGGGGATGCGGATCAATTTTTTGTGGCGGGTTTGGTGGGCGCTCGAACGCCGGATCAAGAAGTTATGGGGGAAAAGTAAATGACAAAGATCAGTGTGATCGTTCCAGTCTATAATGTTGAAGCTTATCTACCAAAATGTGTCTCAAGCTTAGTCAAACAAACTTTCACTGATTTTGAAGTTATTTTAGTAAATGACGGGAGTACTGATAGTTCGGCTAAGCTTTGTGAAAATTATGCTGACCAATATCCATCGCTCATCAAAAGTTATACCAAGCCAAATGGTGGGCTATCGGATGCGCGTAATTTTGGGATGCAGTATGCAACTGGACAATATATCATGTTTTTAGATTCAGATGACTATCTTGCGCCACATGCTTTGACGAATATGTACGCCTTAACTGAAAAAGGAAACAAGAAGATCGTTGAGTGTGATTTTTATTGGGAATATCCGAATAAAAAGATAAAAGATCAAGCGCCTAAATATGCTTCACTCAAAGATTATATGATTCGTGGACGTGTGGTCGCTTGGAATAAATTATATTTACGGACATGGCTGTTAGATACAAAAGTAAAATTTCCCAAGGGAAAACTCTATGAAGATCAAGACTTTTTCTTTAAATTAGTGACTTATTTAACTGATATCACAGACGTAGCCGTTGATAGCGAGTGTGAAGTTTATTACGTACAACGCCAAACTTCGATCTCATACAGTGAGACGACACGCATCTCTGAAATCTTGTGGATCTATCAAGATATCATTGATTTTTATCAAACTAAAGGGCTCTTTGAGACCTATTATCTTGAATTGGAGTATCGTTTTGTGCGAAACTTATTAGGAAATGTTTTATTGCGCAAGGTCGTTAAATTAAAAGATAAGCAACTAAAGCGTCAACTCTTAGATCAGATCTGGCAACAAAAAAAGATCTGGTTCCCAGATTTTGCTAAAAATCCATATTTGCGTCAAAAAAGTAAAGTTGATCTATATTTACGTTGTGTCAATCCACTAACTTATCGACTATTTTATCTTTAAAAATGAGGTGAAAAAATGCTAATTGGTTCACATGTCGGCATGAAGGGTAAGGAAATGTTGCTGGGGGCAGCAAAAGAGGCTGCTAGTTATGAGGCTTCGACCTTTATGATCTATACGGGGGCACCCCAAAATACGCGACGTAAACCGATCGCGGAGCTAAATATCGAAGCAGGCCAGGCGTATATGGCAGAACACGGCTTAAGTCAGATCGTTGTTCATGCTCCCTATATCGTTAATCTAGGTAATACTAAAAAACCGGAAAATTTTGGGTTTGCAGTCGAGTTTTTACGGGCTGAAGTTGAACGGGCTGAAGCTTTAGGAGCAACTCAGATGACGCTTCATCCCGGAGCCCATGTCGGTGCGGGAGCAAAGGCTGGGATCGAAAGTATTGCTAAGGGCTTAAATGAAGTCATCCGACCTGATCAAAAACTTCAGATCGCTTTGGAGACGATGGCGGGCAAAGGAACAGAGGTCGGACGGAGCTTTGAAGAATTAGCTCAGATCATCGATTTGGTAAAATATAATGACAAGCTATCCGTTACTTTGGATACTTGCCATACAAATGATGCAGGCTATGCGATCAAAGACGATTTTTCGGGCGTTTTAACGGAATTTGATAAGATCATTGGTTTAGATCGACTAAAAGTGATCCATTTAAATGATTCCTTGAATCCCCAAGGAAGCCATAAGGATCGGCATGCTAATCTAGGGTTTGGGACGATCGGTTTTGACAGTTTAGCAAAGATCGCTAAACTTGAAGAATTAGCTACACTACCGAAAATCTTGGAAACACCATATGTAGGTCCCGATAAAAATGATCGTTATGCGCCATATGGTTATGAGATTGCAATGTTACGCGCAGGTGAATTTGACCCTGAGTTACTCGATAAGATCTACCAAAATAAGGGTAAAAAATAGACATAAAAAAACTAAGATCTAAATTGAACACGTCAATTTACAGATCTTAGTTTTTTATTTATCTTTGTGCGTTGCTATCCAAACTTTCAGTAATTATCGTTGCAGTCTCTTCGATCGATTTGTGGGCCACGTTGATCACAGGACAACCAAGTTTTTTGTAAAGTTCGTTAGCAAAATTCAATTCGCTTTCGATGTTGTTGATGTTTGAGTAGTGTGTATCTGGATCAAGACCATAAGAGATCATCCGTTCACGTCGGATCCCATTTAAGATCTCAGGGTCGTTAGTCAAACCAAAGATCTTGTTTGGATCGACTTTATAGATCTCTTCTGGGATTTGCGCCTTAGGAACAAGGGGTAAGTTAGCCACTTTATAGCCACGATTAGCTAGGAAAAGTGACAACGGAGTCTTCGATGTCCGCGAGATCCCCAATAAGACCAGATCTGCCTTTAAAAAGCCAGCTGGGTCTTTACCATCGTCATAGGTAACAGCAAATTCAAGAGCTTCGATCCGATTGAAATATTCTTTATCGGTATTGTGATTGATCCCAGCTTTTTGTAATGGTTTTTCACCGGCTTTTTGTGAGAATTTTTGGATAACATCACTTAAAGCATCGATCACGGCTAAACCATTTTCTTGGCAGTAGTTATTTACAAAAGTCGATAGTTCTGGATCGACGAAAGTATGCACGATGATAGCAGATTCACGTTTGGCCTTGTTCATGATCCCTTGGACCAAAGAAACAGTCTTGATCAATGGGTAACGTTGGATCTTGAAATCTGCGTTAGGAAATTGGACACTAGCAGCTTCGGCGATCGCATAGGCGGTCTCCCCGAGTGAATCTGAGATCGCATAAACATGTAATTCATTTGACATAAAAATGCCTCCCTTAATTATGATAAAGTGTTAAAAAACGACTTATTCTATGAAAAATTATAGCCTATCTAACAAGTGATTCCAAGAAAAATGGCTAGGGTAAAAAAAACTGTAAAACTTTAACTTTTCACCGGTCGGATCATAAATGAACACTAATTATGTAAAAGTTTATAAAGTTATGTTGACTCTAACTTTTAATTTAGTTTATAATGGAAAGGAACTGTTGAGGTTTGTACAATTAAGACGGTTACATTTAAGCTCGGAGGGAGGGAAACAACCATGTCAAAGACAGTCGTTCGTAAAAACGAATCTCTTGATGACGCTCTTCGTCGCTTCAAACGTTCCGTTTCAAAAACAGGTACTTTGCAAGAATATCGGAAACGTGAATTCTACGAGAAGCCAAGTGTAAAACGTAAGAAAAAATCCGAAGCAGCAAGAAAGCGCAAAAATAAGCGTCGTTTCTAGTTTCTAGAGGAGGCTAATGTGATGAGTTTATTAGATTCATTACAAAAAGATATGGTAGCTGCAATGAAAGCTAAGGATAAGGGCCGTTTGGCAACTGTTCGGATGCTCAAAGCTGCAGTTACAAATGAACAAATCAACGTTGGACACGACTTGACTCCTGATGAAGAAGTAAGCGTGTTATCTCGTGAGTTGAAGCAACGCAAGGATTCTTTAGAAGAATTCAAGGCTGCTGGGCGTGATGAAGCTGTCCAAAAACTCGAAGAAGAGATCAAAGTTGTTGAAGGTTACTTGCCAAAACAACTCAGTGCAGATGAAGTAAAGGCCGTTGTTGAAGAAACGATCAATCAGGTTGGAGCAACATCAAAAGCTGACTTCGGTAAAGTAATGGGGGCAGTGATGCCTAAGTTAAAGGGTAAAGCTGATGGTAAATTAGTCAACTCTACCGTAATGTCATTGCTTAATAAATAAGCAAAGAGTCGAGATGCTAGATCTCGGCTTTTTTCTTATTTGTTCAAGTTTACTTTGAATTTGATTATCGAATTGATAATCAGTATAATTGGGATTATAAAGTATGATAAGGGAGATGGGCGATTGAGCGCAGAACAATTAGTCGAAAAAAGTTTCGTTCTCAACGATTCTCAATTGCAAATTTCGCTGTCGGGCATCAATGACAGCCATTTTAAATTGATCGAAGAAGGCCAAGATGTGGTATTAAAGCCTTTCGGTGGTACGATAAAGATCACCGGTACTGAAGAAAACGTTGATCTAGTCTATCAGATATTGAGTGAGTTGACGGGACTTTTACGTAAAAAAATCACTATAAGTAGTGCAGATATTGTGTCAGCGATGAAGATGGCACAGCGCGGAACATTAGAGTATTTTAAAGATCTCTATACTGAAGAGTTATTAAAAGACCGTCGGGGACGTTCGATCCGGGTCAAAAATTATGGGCAACGCCAGTATGTGCAAGAGATCAAGCATAAAGATCTTGTGTTTGGGATCGGACCTGCCGGAACAGGTAAGACTTATTTAGCCGTTGTAATGGCTGTTGCTGCCCTAAAGCGTCATGAAGTTGAACGGTTGATCTTGACGCGTCCAGCAGTCGAAGCAGGCGAATCATTGGGCTTTTTACCGGGTGATCTTAAAGAAAAAGTTGATCCGTATTTACGTCCGATCTATGATGCGCTAAATTCGATCTTAGGGGCAGAACACACGGAACGCTTGATCGACCGCGGTGTGATCGAGATCGCGCCTTTAGCTTATATGCGGGGACGCACGTTAGACAATGCTTTTGTTATCTTGGATGAAGCTCAAAACACGACTAGAGCGCAAATGAAGATGTTTTTGACGCGCCTTGGCTTTGGTTCTAAAATGATCATCAATGGTGATAAATCACAGATCGATCTACCTAAGGGGCACAGTCAAAGTGGTTTGGTCGATGCGGAAAAGATCTTGCAGGGCTCCCCGCACATCGGCTTTGTAAAATTTGATTCTGCCGATGTTGTGCGCCATCCGGTCGTATCTGAGATCATTCGTGCATACGATAACTATAATTCAATGGAAAATGAGGAATAAAAATGGATCTGGAAGTTTATGATAATACTGAGCAAGTTTCAAGTGAGTGGAAGACGCTCATTTGCGAGATCTTGGACTTTGCGGGTGATTATCTCAAGTTACCCTCAAATACTGAAATGTCAGTCACTTTGATGGATAATGCTGAAATCCATCGGATCAACAAAGAATATCGTGGTGTTGATAAACCAACTGATGTGATCAGTTTTGCGATCGAAGAGGAAGATCCAAATGAGGTTCCGATCATTTTACCGGATGAAGCTGATTTCGAGATCCCTAAAAATATTGGGGATATCATGGTTTCGGTCGATAAAGTCAAAGAACAAGCTGAGTATTTAGGACATTCGCAGGAAAGAGAATTGGGCTTTTTAGTTGTTCATGGTTTTTTACATCTCAATGGCTACGACCACATGCAAGCTGAAGACGAAAAGGAAATGTTTGGCTTGCAAAGAGAAATTCTCGAGGCGTATGGACTTAAACGATAAAGAACAAAAACAGCCGGTCAACAGCTGGAAAAACCGCCATTTTTTCCAGTCCTTGCGTTATGCGCTCGTTGGCTTGAAAACGGCTTATAGAGAAGAGCGTAATCTGCGGTTTCATGTGAGTGCGATAACTTTGGTCGTGATTATGGGACTCATTTTTAATGTGACCATCAGTGAGTGGCTCTGGCTATTTTTGAGTATTTTTTTGGTGATCTCCAGTGAAGTCTGGAATTCTGCCATCGAAAATGTCGTTGATCTAGCTACAAACTATAAACGACATCCACTTGCCAAAAAAGCTAAAGATATGGCGGCTGCAGCGGTCTTACTGGCAGCGATCTTTTCTTTGATCACAGCAACATTGATCTTTGGTCCACATATTTGGCAATTATTTAACTGATATTAATTAGGGAAGTGTATGTTTTGGAAGAAAAATTTCATTCAGGTTTTATTGCGATCGTAGGGCGGCCTAACGTTGGCAAATCGACTTTTTTAAATAATGTGGTCGGACAAAAGATCGCGATCATGAGCGACAAAGCTCAAACAACACGCAATAAGATCCAAGGGGTATATACCACTGATAATGCACAGATCGTGTTCATTGATACTCCTGGGATCCATAAACCACATAGTCGTTTAGGCGATTTTATGGTCAAGTCGGCGCTTTCGACGCTTAATGAAGTTGATGCAGTGATCTTCATGGTCAATGCGGAACAAAAACGCGGTCGGGGCGATGATTTCATCATTGAACGACTAAAAAATGTTAAAAAGCCGATCTATTTAGTGATCAACAAGATCGATAAGATCCATCCCGATCATTTATTAGAAGTGATGGATGATTACCGGGATACTTTAGACTACAAAGACGTCTTCCCGATCTCGGCTTTGAATGGCAATAACTGTGCTGAATTAGTCCACGATCTAGTTGAAGATCTGCCGGAAGGTCCGCAATATTATCCTGAAGATCAAGTTACTGATCATCCCGAACGTTTTATTGTCAGCGAATTGATCCGCGAAAAAGTTCTGCAATTGACACGTGAAGAAGTGCCACATTCCGTTGCCGTTGTTGTCGATCGGATCAAGCGCGAAGATGATGAAAAAGTTTTGATCCAAGCAACTATTGTGGTCGAACGTTCCAGTCAAAAGGGAATTATCATCGGTAAAGGTGGTAAGATGCTAAAAGAGATCGGGACAAGAGCGCGTAAAGAGATCGAATTTATGTTAGGTGATAAAGTCTTTTTAGAGCTTTGGGTCAAAGTTCAACCTAATTGGAAAGACCGTCAAGTCGATCTAAAAGCGTTTGGTTACCGACAAGATGATTATTAATTAAGGAAAAGAGGGGATGATTCTCCTCTTTTTTGAGATTTTTGGGGGTAAAAAGATGGTGCTACAACAAGGCGTAGAGTTTTTAGGGATCGTGGTCTCACGTAAAGACTATAAGGAACGCGATATGTTGGTCAAAATTTTGACCGATAAATATGGCTTTAAAACTTTTTTTGTCCGTGGAGTGCGTAAGCGGGGCTTTAAATTAGGAGCAGCGATCCTGCCTTTTACCCATGGGACCTATCTTGGAAGTATCAGTGATGAGGGGTTGTCATTTATCACGACGACCCGTGACATCAGCCAATATCAACAGATCACCCAGGATATCGAGTTGAATGCCTATGCTTCGTATATCTTAAGTTTAGTAGAACGAGCTCTAACGACGGAAGATCTTGTGAATTTAAGTTGGTTTTTAAGAGTCAAAAAGGCACTTGAGTTGATTGATGAGGGCTTTGATCCTGCGATCATCACTAATATCATCGAGATCCAGTTACTTACCAGTTTTGGGGTCAGACCGCGACTTGAAAGCTGTGTTATTTGCCAAAATACGGAGCGTTTATTTGATTATTCAGAAAGTTATGGTGGTTTGTTGTGTCAGCAACATTGGCATTTAGATCCCCATCGGTTGCATTTGGATCAGCGGACAGTCTATTATTTACGCCTACTATCAGTTGTAGATCTGGAGCGGTTGAATTCGATCAAGGTCAAGGACCAGACTAAAGCTAATTTAAGAAAAACTTTGGATGAGATCTATGAACATCAAGTTGGAATTTACGTGCCAGCAAAAAAATTTCTTGATCAAATGTCGTCATGGGACCAATTTTTTAAGGATAATAAGTGATTTTACAACTAAATATGACTTGACAAAAAAACGCGGTTAAACTATCCTAAAAATATCAATAATGAGACGTTGATAGAAGAGGATCGGTCTAAGGATAGAGTTAGCGAGTCTGAGATGGTGAAAGCAGATATCTATTGAGACATGATTGGCACTTTTGGAGTCTTAACGAATTAAGCTGCTAGTTATACTAGAAGTAGGGTGGAACCGCGATTTTCGAAAATCGTCCCTATGTAGCCAAAGGCGCTACATAGGGACTTTTTTGTGCGTTATTTGGCTGATTCGAAAATAAATCTTTGGAGGCAAAAAGATGGCAGATAAATTGTCAATGCAAGATATTATTTTGACATTACAACAGTTTTGGGCAAAGCAAGGCTGTATGTTAATGCAATCCTATGATACAGAAAAAGGGGCTGGTACGATGAGTCCCTATACTTTCTTACGTGCGATCGGACCAGAACCTTGGAACGTTGCCTATGTTGAACCTTCACGTCGCCCAGCTGACGGTCGTTATGGTGAAAACCCTAATCGTTTATACCAACATCATCAATTCCAAGTGATCATGAAACCTTCGCCAGACAACATCCAAGAACTTTATTTGGATAGTTTACGTGCCTTAGGGATCGATCCTTTAGAACATGATATTCGGTTTGTTGAAGATAACTGGGAAAACCCATCAATGGGTTGTGCCGGTGTTGGTTGGGAAGTTTGGCTCGACGGGATGGAGATCACCCAATTTACTTATTTCCAACAAGTCGGGGGCTTAGAAGTTCGTCCAGTTGCCGTTGAAGTAACTTATGGGCTCGAACGTTTATCCTCTTACATTCAAGACGTTAATTCAGTATTTGAGCTTGAATGGGCCGATGGAGTCAAATACGGTGATATCTTCAAAGAACCTGAATTTGAACATTCCAAGTATTCATTTGAAGAAAGCAACCAAGAGATGTTGTTTGAATTATTTGACACTTATGAAAAAGAAGCTAAAAAGCAGATCGAAAATGGTCTAGTTCACCCAGCTTATGACTATATCCTAAAATGTAGCCATACCTTTAACTTATTAGATGCTCGTGGTGCAGTTTCTGTAACTGAACGTGCTGGTTATTTATCACGGATCAGAAATATGGCTCGAATGGTCGCTCGGGCTTTTGTGGCTGAACGTAAGAAATTGGGTTATCCATTGATCAAAGATGAAGCTTTACGCGCTAAATTGTTAGAGGAGGACAAATAATGGCACATACATTTTTGTTAGAGATCGGATTAGAAGAGATCCCAGCTCATGTCGTTACACCAAGTAGCCAACAATTGGTCAAAAAGATGATGGCATTTTTAGAAGAAAATCGCTTAGACTTTGATGAGATCAAAGCTTACTCAACTCCAAGGCGTTTAGCACTCAAGGTCTTAGGCTTAGCTGATAAGCAAGCTGACATTGAAGAAGAAGCTAAAGGTCCAGCTAAAAAGATCGCTTTGGATGCCGAAGGAAACTGGTCTAAAGCTGCTCAAGGCTTTTCTCGGGGGCAAGGTTGCACGCCAGATGATATCTTTTTTAAGGAATTAAAAGGGGTCGAATATGCTTACGTTAAGAAATTCATTCCTGGTAAGAGCGCTAAAGAAGTTTTAAGTGATGTCAAAGACGTCGTGATGGATCTTAAGTTCCCAACGATGATGCGCTGGAGCACTAATGATTTTGAATACGTGCGTCCGATCAAGTGGCTAGTATCCTTGTTGGATAAAGAAGTCGTAGATTTTGAGATCTTAAACGTTAAGGCTGGACGCCAAACGTTGGGTCATCGTTTCTTGGGTAAGGCGATCGAGCTTACTGATGCTAATGACTATCCAGCTGCTTTAGAACCACAAATGGTGATCGCTGATGCCAAGAAACGTAAAGAAATGATCGTTTCGCAGATCAATGAGCTTGCACAACAAAATAATTGGCAAGTAGTGATCGATCCAGAGTTGTTAGAAGAAGTTAATAATTTGGTCGAATATCCAACTGTCTTTGCTGGAAACTTTGATCAAAAATACCTAATGATCCCAGATGCTGTTTTGATCACCTCCATGAAAGATCATCAACGTTTCTTCTACGTAACCGATGAAGCTGGTAACTTGTTACCAAACTTTATCTCGGTGCGTAACGGGAACCAAGCTCATTTGGAAAATGTGATCGCCGGTAACGAAAAAGTGTTGACGGCACGCTTAGAAGACGCTGCTTTCTTCTATGAAGAAGATCAAAAACAAACGATCGCAGATTATGTTGAACGTTTGAAGAAGGTAATGTTTCACGATAAGATCGGCACGATCTACGAAAAGATGGAACGTGTTCACTTGATCGCACATTACTTAGGTGAAAAATTAGGCTTAAGTGACCAAGAATTAGCCGATCTTGATCGTGCAAGTCAGATCTATAAATTTGACTTAGTAACTGGAATGGTCGGTGAATTTTCTGAATTGCAAGGTGTCATGGGTGAGATCTATGCTAGATTGCAAGGTGAAAATGAAGCAGTCTGTGTTGCAATGCGTGAAGAGTATCTTCCAACTAGTGCTGAAGGTGAATTACCACAGACAAATGTTGGGGCAGTCTTATCGATCGCTGATAAAATCGATAGCATCCAAGCCTTCTTTAGTGCAGGGATGTTGCCAAGTGGTTCTAATGATCCTTATGCTTTGCGTCGTCAAGCTTTAGGTATCGTTCGGATCGCTTTAGCTAAAGGTTGGGCCCTTTCAACCCCATTGTTACAAGCAGCAGTTGAAGCCGCTTATGCTAAACGCCCAGATCTATACGAAAAGATCGCTCCTGCTGAAAATAAAGCTATGATCCAAGATTTCATCGCAGATCGCTTGCAACAGATCTTGAATGGACCAAACTTACGGCATGATGTGCTTGAAGCAGTAATGGCTAATAAAGCTAATGCATTTACATTGGCTCAAAAAGCCGCTGATCTTTTGGCGCAACATTTAACAGATGAAGACTTCAAAGAAAATATCGAAGCTTTGACTAGAGCAAGTCGCTTAGCTAAGAAATTAGATGATCAAAGTGATCTTACTGTTGATACAGCATTATTTGAAAACGAAGCTGAACAAGGTCTTTATGAAGCCGTTGAAGCAGTTAGAAAAGACTTCAAAGCAGCTGATCTTGAAACTAAATTTATTGCTTTGAAGAACTTACGTGAACCGATCAATGCTTATTTTGAAAAGACGATGGTCATGGCCGATGATGAAAAGGTCAAGTTGAATCGTTTGCGTCAATTAGCACAGATCGCACGTTTGACAGCTGTCTTTGGTGCTTTAGATGCCTTGAATACTAAATAATTTTTCTAAGAGTGAGTCTAGTTTTTAGACTTGCTCTTTTTTTCGAGCAATTATGTTGTCTAAGAGCAATGGTACAGCGTATTATTTAGATGTAAAAAAGTTGAAGGATAATTATTTTGTAATAATGCTTGTCAAAGACATGTCAATTTGATATAGTATTTGTTTACGTTTACTCTTGCAATAAAGATATATCTATTATAAAATTAGTATCGGTATAATTTTTATTATGAAAGGTCGTGCTTTGGTGTGCGACCTTTCGTAACTATATTTAAAAATGGGGTGAGGCCGTGGTAAGTCAACGTAGGATACCGACTGATGTGATCGATCAGATCAGATCGGATGTCAATATTTTGGATATCATAGGCCAATATGTCCAGTTACACCGCTCAGGGAGCAATTGGTTCGGATTGTGTCCCTTCCATACAGAAAAAACGGGCTCATTTTCTGTGAATGAACCCAAGCAGTTCTTCCACTGTTTTTCATGTGGTCGCGGGGGAAATGTTTTCAAATTCTTGATGGAGATCGAGGATCTGACATTTCCGGAAGCAGTTTATCGCACAGCTGAGTTAGCCGGGATCGAGCTTGATGCTAAGTATTTACCGCAAAATATTGCTGGTGCAGAAGATACTCAGTCTGAGACCGGTAGATTAAAGCAGCTTTATGCGCAAGCAGGGCAGTTATATCATCACATCTTAGTAAATACTAAGTTAGGACAGCCAGCTTTGGATTATCTGCATGAACGTGGTCTAAGTGATGAGCTGATTGCAGAGTTTCAGTTGGGGTATGCACCTCAAGCTGAGATCTTACAAGCCTTTTTTCATGAAAAAAAGCTTGATGATTATCAAACTTTGCGAAAATCGGGTCTGTTTAGCGAACGTGAAGGTGAAAATCTAGCTGAACGTTTCAATGATCGGATCATGTTTCCGATCAGAAATCAAACTGGACAGATCATTGCTTTTTCAGGTCGACTTTTGACACCTGATAAGAAATTGCCTAAATATCTCAACTCACCCGAGGGGATCTTATTTAATAAGCGTAAAGTTCTCTTTAACTTTGATAAGGCTAAAAAGACGATCAGACATGAAAGTAAAGTCTATCTATTTGAGGGCTTTATGGATGTTTTAGCAGCATGGCGGGCTGGGATCAAAAATGGTGTAGCCTCGATGGGGACGAGTTTAACGAGTGAGCAGATCTATCTTTTAGAGCAAACGGCAAGTAAGCTCTATATCTGTTATGATGGTGATCTTCCAGGGCGTAAGGCTACCAAGCGGGCCTTGGAGTTGATCGCACCATTGAGCAAGTTTGAGCTTGGAACGATCTTATTACCTGAAAAGCTTGATCCAGATGAGTATGTTCGCAAATACGGTCCAGAAAATTTTAAAGATTTTGTGACGTCACATGAACGCACTGAATTAGAATTTTATTTGGAGTATTTTCGGGCAGGGCGTAATCTTGAGACTGAAAGTGATCAATTAGCGTATATCACAGATGTATTAGAGAGAGTTGCGCAGGTCAAAGATCCACTGGCGCGCGATCTGACCATCAATCGTTTAGCCAAAGAGTTTGAGCTAGATAAGAACAATTTAACTAGTCAACTTCAGGCTTTGATGCAACAGGTCCAATCAGAACAACTCAAACAAGATCAAGCAAATTCACTCAAGCGCTCGGATAAGGTCGTCTATAGTACCCAACAGCGTCAAGAAAAAAAACGCTGTACCCCGGCTGAACAAGCCGAAAGATTATTATTGTATCGTTTGTTACATGAACATGATGTCTTTTTACGCATCAAGGGTCTAGCTGATTTTTCGTTTATCCATGAAGATTATGAAACGATCTTTTTATTAGCTGATGGATACTTTGACCGTTATTCTGAGTATGAAAGTGCAAGCTTTTTAGACTTTTTAAAAGATGAACATTTAAGGCAGATCATCATCTCACTTGAA
Organism: Ligilactobacillus sp. RTP31139st1_D10_RTP31139_211217; assembly: GCF_040226755.1. NCBI lineage: Bacteria > Bacillati > Bacillota > Bacilli > Lactobacillales > Lactobacillaceae > Ligilactobacillus > Ligilactobacillus sp. RTP31139st1_D10_RTP31139_211217. The sequence continues at coordinate 149,185 of NZ_JBCOAR010000001.1, read as the reverse complement.
TTAGGTGATTATGGTGAATCAAACGAACAAGAGATCAGTGATTGTCTAGCATTTATCATGCAGCATTCCCCGTTAGAAGAGCAGATCAAGGCGGTCGAAGCCCAATTAGAGCAAGCCAAACGTTTGGGAGATGCCAAAGCGATCATGGAACAGACGACAAAACTGATCGAATTATTGAAAAAAAAGCAGACAGAGAAGTCAATCATTTAAGGGAGGCCTCTATTTTGGCAGAAGAGAAAAAAAATACGAATTTCGATGCGGTGGCATATAAGAAAGCATTGCGTGAGTTATTACGTGAGTATAAACCAAAAAAAGAAATCAGATATGATGAATTGACTGATAAAATGGTAACGCCATTTCACTTAGATGCCGAACAAATGGACAGTTTGATCGTGCGGGTCGAAGATGCTGGGATCTCAGTTGTGGATGAAAATGGTGATCCAAGTGAACTCAGCTTGAAGAAAGCCAGTCATGAAGAAAAAGAATTAGCAAAAAGTGACTTATCAGCTCCATCTGGCGTTAAGATCAATGATCCAGTTCGGATGTACCTTAAAGAAATTGGCCGTGTCAATCTCTTGACTGCTGACGAAGAAGTGGCTTTAGCTTTACGGATCGAAGAAGGCGACGAAGAAGCTAAGCAACGTTTGGCGGAAGCAAACTTGCGCTTGGTCGTTTCGATCGCTAAGCGCTATGTGGGGCGTGGAATGTCATTTCTTGACTTGATCCAAGAAGGTAACATGGGCTTGATGAAAGCCGTTGAAAAATTTGACTATCGTAAGGGATTCAAATTCTCAACTTATGCAACTTGGTGGATCAGACAAGCGATCACACGTGCGATCGCTGATCAAGCTCGGACGATCCGGATCCCTGTGCACATGGTAGAAACGATCAATAAATTGATCCGCATCCAACGCCAAATGCTCCAAGATCTCGGACGTGAACCGATCCCTGAAGAAATCGGGGCTGAAATGAACATGCCGACCGAAAAAGTACGTGAGATCTTAAAGATCGCGCAAGAACCTGTTTCTTTAGAAACGCCGATCGGTGAAGAAGATGATTCGCATTTAGGTGATTTTATCGAAGATCAAGATGCGACAAGTCCAGCTGAACATGCAGCTTATGAATTATTAAAAGAACAGATCGAAAGTGTCTTAGATACTTTGACTGATCGTGAAGAAAATGTTTTACGTCTACGCTTTGGTCTAGATGATGGCCGGACACGAACTTTAGAAGAAGTTGGTAAAGTCTTTGGGGTCACGCGGGAACGTATCCGTCAGATCGAAGCCAAGGCTTTACGCAAATTGCGTCATCCTTCACGGTCTAAACAATTAAAAGACTTCTTAGAATAGGCTTTGTCAAAGGTCCGCCGATTTTGGGTGGACCTTTTTTTGTCGAGTCTAAAGATAAATGGTAAAATAATCCTTAAGAAACAACGTCAGCGGAAATAAAATGTGGCGCTGAGTCCAAAAAGTAGTAAATGAAAGGAATAGCTATATTTTCGGACCACATTTGGTATAGCTAATAGTAACATGGATGCACATCATCTTTCACAACGCCTCTTATGTGTGGCTGATCTGATCGAAAAAGGAGCACGCTTAGCGGATATCGGTTCGGATCATGCTTATTTACCAGCATATTTGGCTTTAAAGGGTCAAATTGAGTTTGGGATCGCTGGTGAAGTGGTCAAGGGTCCTTATGAAAATGCAAAGCAAGAGATCAAAAAAGAGGGGCTAGAAGATAAAGTCCAAGCTCGGTTGGCGGATGGCTTGAATGCGATCGAGTTAGCCGACCAGATCAATGTGATCACGATCTGCGGGATGGGTGGTACGTTGATCTGTGATATCTTGGAAGCTGGGAAGGACAAGTTAGTCGATCATCCACAGTTGATCTTGCAGCCTAATGTCGGTGAAGAAAACGTCAGACGTTGGCTGTTAGCTAATAATTATCAGATCACAGCTGAATATATCATGGAAGAAGATGGCCACATCTATGAAGTGATCGCAGCAAGCTATACTGATGAAAAACAAACTTTGACACCTGAAGCGTTACAGTTTGGACCTTATCTACTCCAAAAGAAAAATGCTGCTTTTCAAGCTAAATGGCAAAAAGAGATCGCTAAGTTAGAAACGATCTTAAAAGAATTGAATAAAGCAAATCAAGTTCCAGTCGCTAAAAAACAAGCGCTTGAAGCAAAAATAGCACAGATCGGAAGTGTTTTAAATGGTTAAAGTCAAAGATATCGTGGCTCGTTTTGAGGAATTTGCCCCCCAGCGGATCGCCGAAAAAAACGACCCGATCGGATTACAATTAGGCAGTCTCGAGCATGAAGTCAAAAAAATGATGGTCACCTTGGATGTCAGACCAGAAGTTGTGGAAGAGGCGATCGCAGCGGGGGTAGATTTTATTTTTGCCCATCATCCAGCGATGTTTGTTCCAGTAAAACATTTTGATCTAACCGATCCACAAAATCAAATGTATGCCAAACTCATCAAGCACGATATCACGGTCTATGCCGCCCACACCAATTTGGACAATGCTAACGGAGGTATGAATGATTGGTTAGCAGAAGCGTTGCATATTGAAGAAACAAAACCATTACTACCACCTAAAGCTGAAGTTTGGTATAAATTAGCGGTATTTGTTCCTGAAGAACATGCTACCATTTTACGTCAAGCCTTAGCTAAGGCTGGTGCGGGACATTTGGGCGATTATACGGCATGCTCATATTCTGTAAGTGGGACAGGTCGTTTTAGACCAGAAGCTGGTGCTGCCCCACATTTAGGAGAAGTCGGTCAAGTAAGCGAAGTAGCTGAAGAAAAAGTCGAAGTGGTTTTCCCAGCCAAAATAAAAGCCAAAGTTTTGCAGGCAATGCAAGCTGCGCATCCTTATGAAGAGATCGCTTTTGATCTATATCAAGTCGAAGGCCTTGGCCAAAGTACGGGGATGGGCCGCGTCGGTAAGTTGAGCACGTCGATGACAGTAAGCGAATATGCGGCGTTTTGTAAACAAGTTTTAGGCCTTCAGGGGTTGCGTTTAGTAGCTAAAGATCCTACAAGGGTAGTGGAACGCGTCGCCGTCTTAGGTGGTTCCGGCGCTAAATTTTATCCATTTGCTTTAAAAGCACAAGCTGATGTCTATGTTACAGGCGATGTCTCTTACCATACAGCTCATGATATGTATGAAAGTGGACTGGCAGTGATCGATCCTGGACATCATTTTGAAGCGATCTGTAAGCCTCACCTAAAACGACTCTTTACCCGTTGGAATGAGCAAAATACTTGGCAGATCGAGGTCGTTTCTTCTAAATTAAATACAGATCCATTCACATTCATCTAGCAGAAAAGAGGAATTTTAATGACAAAATATGATAAATTAGTACCGCGCTTTTTGGATTATGTTAAAGTCGAAACACGTTCCGATGAAAATTCGACGACGATCCCATCCACGCAGTCACAAGTTGAGTTCGCTAAAAAATTAGCGGCGGAATTGACGACGATTGGCTTAGAAAATGTCCGTATTTCAGATAAAAGTGGCTATGTTTTTGCTGAATTAAAGAGTAATTTAGCCGATGATACAGGTGTAAAAAAGGTCGGCTTTTTAGCTCATATGGATACGGCTGATTTTAATGCGACTGATGTAAAACCACAGATCGTTGAAAATTATGACGGGCAAAGTGATATCAAGTTGGATCCAGCTGGCAACTATGTCTTATCACCAGCCGAATTTCCAAGTTTGAAAAAATATCAAGGGCATACCTTGATCACCACAGATGGGTCAACTTTACTTGGGGCTGACGATAAAGCTGGGGTAGCTGAGATCATTACAGTCATGGAATATTTAGTGGCTCATCCCGAGATCAAACACGGCGATATCAAGATCGGGATCGGACCAGATGAAGAGATCGGTACTGGCTCACGGCAATTTGATGTGGCTGATTTTTGGGCTGATATTGCTTATACAGTCGATGGTGGTCCTTTAGGGGAATTGGAATATGAGACCTTTAATGGAGCTCAAGCCAAGGTCAAATTTATCGGTAAAGATGTTCATCCGGCGACCGCAAAGGGGATCATGGTCAATGCGATCCAGCTAGCAATGGATTTCCATGCTTTATTGCCTAAAGATGAAGTCCCTGAAAAAACAGAAGGACGCCAAGGATTTTTCCATGTACTTGATATGCAAGGCACAGTCGATCAAGCTAGTTTGACTTATATCATTCGTGATCACGATCATCAAAAATTTGAACAACGCAAACAATTGATGAAAGATATCGCAGCTAAATTAAATGAGAAATTGGGTCAAGAGCGCGTTGTACTTGAACTAAAGGATCAATACTACAACATGCGTGAAGTTATCGAAAAAGATATGACAGTCGTTGAACTTGCTGAACAGGCGATGAAAAATCTCGATATCACACCAGAGATCTATCCCGTCCGTGGAGGCACAGATGGCTCAACGATCTCATTTATGGGATTACCGACACCTAATATTTTTGCGGGGGGCGAAAACATGCATGCCCGCTATGAATATGTGTCTAAGCAAGTCATGGAACAAGCAGCTGACGTGATCTTAGAGATCATCAAGTTGGCAGCAACTAAATAGTTTTAAAGCGTGGCAAGTAAGTCGCGCTTATTTGTGAAATGGGGTAGTTAAGATGAATAATGAAGATAATTTGACTTCAGCAGTGCAAGCTGCATTGGGTGAAGCCCAACAGATCGCGATCACGCGTAAACAACAAGAGATCGATGTTGCTCACCTCTTTAAATTCTTAGTACAACCAGGTGAACTTGTCGGTGAGATCTATAAAAAAGCCGGGGTCGACCTTAAAGCCCTTGAACAAGAGATCGACCGTGTCTTAGATCAGTTACCAGTTATTTCAGGTAGCGTCCAATACGGTCAAGCCTTTAGCACGAAGTTATTACAACTCTTGCGTGATGCCGATGAGATCAAGCAAGAATTTAGTGATGAATATATTTCTTTGGATACTTTAGTCTTGGCTTTGATGAAACAGACTTATGATCCACTAGCACGTTGGTTGACCGAGCATGGTGCTACCGCTACTAAACTCCAACAGACCATCACTGAGATGCGAGCTGGCGAACGAGTAACTTCTAAGAATCAAGAAGAACAATACCAAGCTTTGGAAAAATATGGGGTCGATCTGGTCAAACAGGTACGGCAAGGTAAACAAGATCCTATCATCGGTCGCGACGAAGAGATCCGTGATGTAATCAGGATCTTGTCGCGGAAGACAAAAAACAATCCCGTCTTGATCGGGGAACCTGGGGTCGGTAAAACAGCGATCATCGAAGGTTTGGCTCAACGGATCGTTAGAAAAGATGTTCCCGATAATCTAAAAGACAAGACGATCTTTTCTTTAGATATGGGCTCTTTGATCGCGGGAGCTAAATACCGTGGCGAATTTGAAGAACGTTTGAAAGCTGTTTTAAAGGCTGTTACCAAGAGTCAAGGCCAGATCATCTTATTTATCGATGAGATCCATAATATTGTTGGCGCTGGTAAGACAGAAGGCAGTATGGATGCCGGTAATCTGTTGAAACCAATGCTTGCCCGTGGTGAACTGCATTTGATCGGGGCAACGACTTTAGACGAATATCGTGAGTATTTGGAAAAGGACAAAGCTTTAGAGCGCCGTTTCCAAAAAGTTTTGGTCAAAGAACCGACTGTTGAAGACACGATCTCGATCTTGCGGGGGTTAAAAGAACGCTATGAGATCCACCATGGTGTTTCGATCCATGATAGTGCCTTAGTGGCGGCAGCGACCTTATCTGATCGCTATATCACCGATCGTTTCTTGCCCGATAAAGCGATCGATCTAGTCGATGAAGCTTGTGCTGAGATCAGAGTAGAAATGAATTCGATGCCGACCGAACTCGATCAGATCACGCGCCAATTGATGCGCCAAGAGGTCGAAGAAGCAGCTTTGAAAAAAGAATCTGACCCCGCTTCCAAGAAACGCTTAGCCGAAATGCAAAGTGAATTAGCTGAGTCGCGTGAGAAAGCTAATCAGTTGAAGATGCGCTGGGAAAGTGAAAAAGAAGATGTCCAAAAGATAAGTGATAAAAAATCTGAACTTGATCGGGCTAAGCATGAACTAGAAGAAGCGGAAAATAACTATGACCTTGAAAAAGCCGCTAAATTGCAACATGCTGTGATCCCAGAATTGGAAAAACAATTAGCCAAACTAGAGCAAGTAGAGCGTCCCGATAATTGGTTGGTCGAAGAATCCGTGACCGAAGAAGAGATCGCTTCAGTCGTTAGTCGGTTAACGGGTGTGCCTGTAGCCAAATTAGTTCAAGGTGAACGGCAAAAGCTCTTACATTTAGCCGAGAACCTGCATAAGCGCGTGATCGGTCAAGATGAAGCCGTTGACGCGGTCTCAAATGCAGTCCTACGTTCTCGTGCTGGGTTACAGGACCCATCTAAACCATTGGGCTCATTTATGTTTTTAGGGCCAACTGGGGTCGGTAAAACCGAATTAGCTAAAGCCTTAGCTGAAGATCTCTTTGATTCTGATAAGCATATGGTTCGGATCGATATGTCGGAATACATGGAAAAAGCCAATGTATCACGTTTGGTCGGAGCTGCTCCAGGGTATATCGGCTATGAAGAAGGCGGACAATTGACCGAAGCTGTTCGGCGTAATCCATACACGATCGTATTATTCGACGAGATCGAAAAAGCTCATCCTGATGTCTTTAACATCTTGTTGCAAGTTTTAGATGATGGACGTTTGACTGATGGTCAAGGGCGAACGGTCGATTTTAGAAATACGATTTTGATCTTAACGTCTAACTTAGGTTCAGAGATCTTATTGAATAATTTAGAAGCTGACGATAAGATCTCACCTGAGGCTAAAAAGCAAGTGTTAGATATTGCTAAGGCTCACTTTAAGCCGGAATTTCTCAATCGGATCGATGATATCATCATGTTTTCGCCATTGTCGCTCAAGGCTATTGGAAAGATCGTGGATAAATTCGTTGCGCAACTATCAAAACGACTTGAAGAACAAGAGATCAGCCTGACGATCAGTGATAGTGCTCGGCAATGGTTGGCTCAAAAAGGCTATGATCCTGCTTACGGAGCTCGTCCATTGCAACGCTTCATCACAAACCAAGTCGAAACGCCACTGGCACGTGAGATCATTTCAGGTGAGATCTTACCACACAGTAAAGTTGAGATCGATCTAAAGGATGGAAATTTAGTCTTTAATAAGACGGTTATTGAATAACAAAAAAACCGAGGCTACAAATAGTCTCGGTTTTTATTACTTATCAGTTTTCGTTGCCTTTTTTGGGCTTTTAACAAAAGCGAGTAGGCAATTTACGGCGATAAAGCCACCGACCATTGCGATCAGACCGCTTTGGAGTGGTTCAAAGGGACTACCGGAAAGTGCAGAGAGCACATAGCCGATAACTTCACCATAGATAAAGCCCCAAAAAAGAATTGTAAGTTGTTTTGCCATTTGACAACACCTCGCATTCTCACTAAGTAGTTTAGCACAAAGAATTTTAATTTACAACGGACGGCTAGGAGCAATTTTGGGAGACTGTCGCAGTTATCTGTACGGCATATCCCGCTTTTCTGCGCACTGTGTAGTCGTGCTCCAGAATGCAACTCCTGGAAAATAACAACGATCAAACTCCGAGGCAAAAAGCGCCTCATAGTTTGCTTGCCGTTATTTTTACGGAGCTAAACGCATTCTTGCGCACTGTGATAAAAGGCGAACGTATTTTTGAAAAGACACGGACAAATTTGTATAATTAAAACAAAGACTTTTATTAGAAAGGTGGCGGTCGTTTTGTTTGCTCCATTACAAGTTATCAGTGCTAACAGTTTGTTAAAGAGCACTTTACGTATCGAAGATTATGTCAAACGTGCTGCCGATTTAGGCTACCAGAGCCTCGTTTTAAGCGATATCGATGTGATGTATGGTGTCCTTGATTTTTATCATGCCTGTCAGAAATACCAGATCAAGCCGATCTTTGGGCTGACCTTAGAATTTGAAAATGACGCGAAACTGTTATTGATCGCCAAAAATAATACGGGCTACCACAATTTGCTCAAATTGTCTTCGCTAAAAATGACCACGTTCAAGCAAGAACTTCCAGAGCTAGAAGAATTTTTAAAAGCGGTCATGACATATAGCCAAGATCTCTTTATCATCTCACCAGCTAAGGAAAGCCTATTATTAAAATACTACGAACAAGCTGGTGAGATCTTGGAGCGCTTGAAACAGACACCGGTAGCTGGGGTCTATTTAGGGATCGATCCGCTCTTGTCTAAACAAGAATTATTAGCGATCAAATTATTAGCACAGCAAACGCAGACTGCGTTGATCGCTGCCAGTGCAGTTCATTATTTAGAACCAGCTGACTATTTTGAAGTCAAAGTTTTGCGGGCGATCGGTGAAGCAGAGAAGTTGAGCGGCGTCTGGAACAAGAAGAACACTTTAGGCAAAAACTATCTTAAAGATATCAGTCAATATCATGAAGAATATCGGGCTTTAGGACTGACAAAAGCCTTAGAGGCAAATGCTAGGCTGTGTGATCTAGCCCAAGTGATACTGGATTTCCCTAAGACTAAATTGCCTCATTTTAAGACACCTAATGGGATGAGTGCTAAAGCTTATTTACAAAAACTTTGTCAAGAAGGGTTGCGACAACGGTTAGTAGCTGATCAGATAACCGAGACCAAGCCGTATTTTGACCGCTTGAAACAAGAATTAGCCGTGATCGATGCGATGGGCTTTGATGATTATTTTTTGATCGTTTGGGATGTCACTAATTATGCGCATAACAACCAGACCCGGATCGGACCAGGGCGAGGCTCGGCGGCTGGGTCGTTAGTTTCATATGTTTTAAAGATCACTGATGTCGACCCTTTGCGGTATGGTTTGTTATTTGAACGTTTCTTGAATCCCGAGCGCGCCCAAATGCCAGATATCGATCTGGATATCCCAGATACTAAACGTGATCAGATCATCAAATACGTACACCAAAAATATGGCCATGAACATATGGCTCAGATCATAACCTTTGGAACTTTGGGGGCACGGCAAGCGATCCGTGACGTTGCTCGAGTCATGGGGTTGACGAGTTTTGAGATCGATGAGTGGTCAAAAGCATTGCCGCATAAGTTTAAACTGACCTTAAAAGAGGCATATCAAGAATCACAAAAGGTCAAAAATTTGATCGCTGATAGTCAAAGAAATGAATTGTTGTTCAAAACAGCCCTTAAATTAGAGGGGCTACCGCGTCATTATTCAACGCATGCTGCAGGGGTGATCTTGAGTGATGAAGTCTTGAGCGACTTGATCCCTGTTCAATTAGGGACCGATCAGATCTTGTTATCTCAGTTTGCTAAGGGCCAAGTCGAAGAAGCTGGCTTATTGAAGATCGACTTTTTAGGCCTACGGAATTTGACGATCTTAGATAATGCACTCAAATTTGTCCGCAAGGGTTATCAAGAAAAATTAGATCTAAAACAGATCTCTTTAGATGATCCTTTGACTTTACGGCTCTTTCAAGCAGGACAGACAAATGGCGTCTTTCAATTTGAATCGACGGGGATCAAGAATGTTTTACGGCGTCTACATCCAACTTCATTTGAAGATGTTGCTGCGGTCAATGCCTTATATCGTCCGGGGCCGATCGGAAATATCGATGAATTTATTGCGCGTAAACATGGGCAACATCCTGTTAGCTATCCAGAAAAAAGTTTACAGCCGATCCTAGCTAAAACTTATGGGATCATGGTCTATCAAGAACAAGTCATGCAAGTTGCGTCAGCGATGGGGGGCTTTAGCTTAGGTGAAGCCGACCTCTTGCGCCGGGCGATTAGTAAAAAAGATCAACTAAAGATCGATAAATTGCAAGAGCGCTTTGTCATGGGTGCTAAAGCTAAAGGGTACACAGTCGCTAGTGCGCTAGAGGTCTATGAGTACATGAAACGCTTTGGTAATTACGGTTTTAACCGGTCCCACGCGGTCGCATATTCTAAAATGGCGTTTGAGTTAGCCTATCTTAAGAGCCATTATCCGGCTGCTTTTTTTGCGGCTCTATTGAATTCAGTGATCGGAAACGATAATAAGTTAAAAGAATATCTAGGTGAGATGCGCCAATTCAAGTTGCAAGTTGCTGGTCCAGATATCAACACCAGTCAGCTCTATTTTTCACTCAAAGACAAAAAAGTCGTCTTCGGCCTAGGCTCGATCAAAACTTTACGCGGTGATCTGGTCAAAGCGATCTTACAAGAACGGCGACAAAACGGTAATTTCAAGAGTTTAGCCGATCTTATCCGACGTTTGGATAAAAAACTCTTAAAAGAAGAACAACTTAAAGCCTTGATCTATGCTGGCGCCTTTGATCAAATAGAATCAGATCGAAGCAAACTATTATCACAATTACCGATGGTGTTGAGCAATATCGCTTTGAGCGGTGAAAATCAGACTTTGTTTGAGATGTTAGCACCTAAAGAAGAAAAGACGGCTGAAACGCTCTCGACGGCTGAGCTTTTAGAAAAGGAATTTTATTACTTAGGGACGTATTTGTCGGGGCATCCAGTCGAAAAGTATGCTTGGATACGTCAAAGGCAACACGCAAAATTATTGGCGGAGCTTATTCCGAATGAAACGGTCAAGACAGTCGTTTATGTTAAAAATAAGCGGGTGATCCGAACTAAAAAAGGTGAGCAGATGGCCTTTTTGCAGGTTGCTGATGAGAGTGGTGAAACTGAATTGGTGATCTTTCCGCGGGAATACCGCCGCTTTGCGACATTATGTGAACCCCAAAGCATCTTGCTAGTAAGTGGAAAAGTTGAGTTGCGCAATGAAAGAAAGAGTATCTTAGTTTCAGAGCTGGCTGCTGCAGCTGATATCAAAGAGCAATATTACTATTTACGTTTAGAACGATCACTAGCCAAGGGGACACGCCAGCAACTCTGGCGGATCTTGCGGGCTCACCATGGGGATGTTCCTGTAATCATAATCGAAGAAAATGAGAACAGGAAAATAATTTTGCAAGAAAATTTATGGTTGCGCCCAGATGAAAGCACGAAAGAAGCGCTAACAACCTTGTTAGGTAGCAAAAATGTCGTTTTGAAGTAATGAAAATTCATGAAAACTGCTTTTAAATTATTGGTGAAAATGCAATTTTTTACAAGACAACGGCGCTCAAAAGTGATAAGATTACATTTGGAGAATGTAGTACTACAATTATTACTTGAGGTGAAGAAATGAAACGCATTGGTATTTTAACAAGCGGTGGCGATGCCTCCGGGATGAACGCTGCTGTACGTGCGATTGCTCGTTCCGCTATGAATGCGGGTCTTGAAGCTTATGGTGTCAACTATGGCTACAAGGGTCTTGTTGAAGGTAACATCTTCAAGATGGAATCTTCCCAATTGGACGGTATCATCAATCGTGGTGGCACCATTCTTTACTCTGCACGTTTCCCAGAATTTGCAGAAGAAGAAGTACAATTAAAAGCGATCGAACAACTTAAAAAGTTTGGGATCGATGCTTTAGTTGTTATTGGTGGCGACGGTTCTTACCACGGTGCTTTGAAACTTACAAAGCATGGCTTTAACTCGATCGGTGTTCCAGGAACGATCGATAACGATATTCCAGGAACTGATTTCACGATCGGTTTTGATACAGCTGTCAACGTGGCAACAGATGCTTTAGATCGCATCAATGATACAGCAACATCACACCAACGTGTCTTTGTTGTTGAAGTTATGGGTCGTGGCGCTGGGGATATTGCATTATGGTCTGGGATCGCAGCCGGAGCAGATGCAATCGTTATTCCAGAACGCGATTATGACGTCAAAGCAATTGCTGACAAGTTGACTAAGAACCGTGAACAAGGTAAAGATCATGGCTTGATCGTCTTGGCTGAAGGCGTAATGTCTGCTAAAGACTTCAAGGAAGAACTTGACAAGCACGGTGACTTCGATAGTCGTGCAATTACTTTGGGCCACATTCAACGTGGTGGCGTACCAACTGCTAAAGACCGCGTATTAGCTAGTCGCTTCGGTGATTATGCTGTTCGTTTATTGCTTGAAGGCAAGGGTGGTTTAGCTATCGGTATTCGCGACAACCAACTTGTTGCAACTGATATCATCGATACTTTAGAAAACCACAAGCATGTGACAGACGTGTCATTGCTTGACTTGAACGAACGTTTGAGCTTCTAAAGTAGCAACTTATAGGTAGAGTTGAAACTACCTTAACGGGTAACTGTTTAAACTTTTGATATTTCAACGTAAAATGCAGAGCATTTAAGATTTTCAAAGGAGAGAATTAACTCATGAAAAAGACCAAGATCGTAAGTACACTTGGACCAGCTAGTTCAGATTTAGATACAATTTGCAAATTGATCGAAGCAGGCGCTAACGTCTTCCGCTTCAACTTCTCTCATGGTGACCATGAAGAACATTTAGGCCGTATGAACCTTGTGCGTGAAGCTGAAAAGGTTACTGGTAAGATGGTTGGTATCATGCTTGATACAAAGGGTGCTGAAATCCGTACAACTGTTCAACAAGGTGGCAAGCTTCACTTCAACATCGGCGACGAAGTTCGTATCTCTATGGATGCTTCTATCGAAGGTACAAAAGAAAAGATCGCTGTTACTTATGCTGACTTATACGATGACGTTCATGAAGGTGGCCACGTATTATTTGATGATGGTTTGATCGACATGAAGATCGAAAAGAAAGACGAAGCAAACCGCGAATTAGTATGTACAGTTCTTAACGAAGGTACACTTGGTTCACGTAAAGGTGTTAACGCTCCTGGCGTTTCCATCAACTTACCTGGTATCACAGAAAAAGATGCTGACGATATCCGCTTTGGTTTGGATAACGAAATCAACTTTATCGCTGCTTCCTTCGTACGTAAGCCTCAAGACGTTTTAGATATTCGTGAATTATTAGAAGAAAAGAACATGGAACATGTTCAAATCTTCCCTAAGATCGAATCTCAAGAAGGTATCGATAACTTTGATGAAATCTTGAAAGTTTCTGATGGTTTGATGATCGCTCGTGGTGACATGGGTGTTGAAATCCCAGCAGAAAACGTTCCTTTGGTACAAAAAGCATTGATCAAGAAGTGTAACGCTGCTGGTAAAGCTGTTATCACAGCTACACAAATGCTTGATTCTATGCAAGAAAACCCACGTCCTACACGTGCTGAAGCTTCTGACGTTGCTAACGCTGTGTTTGACGGTACAGATGCAACAATGCTTTCTGGTGAATCTGCAAACGGTGACTACCCAGTTGAAGCTGTTGCAACAATGGCTCGTATCGACGTTAAAGCTGAAAATGCATTACGTCAACACAAGTCATTCTCATTGAACGAATTTGACAAGACAGACGTTACAGAAGCAATCGGCCGTGCCGTTGCTGAAGCAGCTGACAACTTGAACATCAAGACGATCGTTGCTGCTACAAAATCTGGTCACACAGCTCGTATGATCTCCAAGTACCGTCCAGATGCTGACATCTTGGCAGTTACATTTGACGAACGTACACGCCGTGGTTTGTCTGTAAACTGGGGTGTATTCCCTGTTGTTGCTGAAACACCAGGTTCAACAGACGAAATGTTCAACTTGGCAACAGAAAAAGCTAAAGAAGCTGGCTTTGCTAAGGAAGGCGATTTGATCTTGATCACAGCTGGTGTTCCAGTTGGTGAAAAGGGTACAACTAATGTTATGAAGATCCAATTGATCGGTTCTAAATTAGTTGAAGGCCAAGGTGTTGGTGACGAAACTGTTATCGGCAAGGCTGTTGTAGCTACATCTGCTGCTGAAGCTAACGAAAAAGCTGTTGAAGGTGCAGTTCTTGTAACAAAGACAACTGACAAAGACTACTTACCAGCTATCGAAAAAGCATCTGCTTTGATCGTTGAAAACGGTGGTTTAACATCACATGCTGCTGTTGTAGGTATCTCAATGGGTATTCCTGTTGTTGTTGGTGCTGCAAACGCAACTGAATTGATTGCTGACGGTGAAGTTGTAACAGTTGATTCTCGTCGTGGTATTGTTTACCATGGTGCATCAAACGCACTTTAAGCCGAACGCTTAACAAATTTAAAATAAATAACTAGTTATCGGACCCGCTTCATTTGAGGCGGGTCTTTTTGTATGACTTTATCCAGCTAGCTTTTTGTGCTATGCTAAAATTATTTGTGGTAGATATATAAATGCTAGGGGTTGGAAAGATGAGCAAGGAGATCGTTTTTGGTCCAAAAAAAGATTTTATTTGGATCGATATCAAAAAAGATGATGAAAATGTGGTCCAGGAGCTAAAAAGCCAAGCCAAGCTCGATAAAGAACTGTTGGGTTATGCTTTGGACGAACACGAAAATGCTCACGTGGAATATGACGCTGAAGAAGAGCTCTTGTTGATCGTTTTTAATGTGATCAAAAAACACAGTGAACGATATGAAACGACACCGGTGGCTTTTATTATCAAGCAAAATGAGCTGTATAGTTTTACGACCGCTAAAACAGCTTATGTGACTGAGTTCATTGAAGGGTTGATCACGCGCCAGCCCAATCTCAGTCGTTTGAGTTTGATCTTTAAGACGCTTTATCAGATCGTGGGAGCATTTTTCCCAGTGATCAAAGAGATCGATAAAAAACGTTTGGCTTTGACAGAAAAGCTAAAAACTAAGACGACTAACCGTAATTTGTTGGAGCTCTCGGATCTAGGGATGGGCTTAGTTTATTTAGTCAATGCAACACAACAAAATTCATTATTATTGGCACAATTAAAAAAGATCTCACTTTATCGCTATCTGACAGAAAATGAACAAGAAGAGCTAGAAGATGTCGAGATCGAAGCTTATCAGTTGGTGGCGATGGCTAATTTATCCGATCAGATCTTAGGTCAGATCTCGGAGACCTATAATAACTTATTGAATAACAACTTGAACGACACGATGCGTTTATTGACGATCTGGTCGTTATTGTTGACGGTCCCGACTATTGTGACAGGCTTTTTTGGGATGAATGTTTTATTACCGTTTAAAGATAGTCCATTTGGCTGGCTCATTATTATTTTTATCAGTATGTTTTTATCGATCGGACTGTTAGAGACGATCCTAAAACGCATAAAATGAGGTGAAAGATATGGGTAAGCAGACTATTTTTATGGTAGAAGACGATGCAACGATCATTCAAGTTGTCAGTGAAAAATTGAACTCTTGGGGGTATGCTTGCAAGGGTGTGACAGATTTTCAAAATGTGCTAAGTGAGTGTTTAGAACTCGATCCTCAATTGGTCTTGTTGGATATTTCATTGCCTTACTTTAATGGCTTTCATTGGTGCCAAGAGATCAGAAAACATTCGCAGGTGCCGATCATTTTTATCTCATCAGCTGCTGATCAAATGAATCAGATCATGGCGATCAATTTAGGTGCCGATGATTTTATCGTCAAACCGTTTGATCTCAATTTATTAGTGGCTAAGATCCAAGCCTTATTGCGGCGTAGTTACCAGTATAATCAGGTACAGACCGTTGATACCTATCGTTTACAAGGATTTACTTTTACGCCTGAGGAAAATATGATTGCAAATGCTGAGAGTAAGTTGAATCTATCGCCCAATGAGACTAAGATCTTGGTTATTTTATTACGTGAACGCGGTCAGATCGTTTCGAAGACACAGATGGTCGAAGCGTTATGGCAAGCCGATGACTTTATCGATAGTAATACATTAGCGGTCAATATCACCCGGATCCGTAAGAAATTAGCCTCAGTCGGGATCAAGGATCTGATACAAACGGTCAAAGGAAAGGGGTATTTGATCGAGGATGAAACAAGTATTTAAATTGATCAAAGCTTTTATCTGGGAACATAAAGCGACCTATCTAGTATGGTTATTATTACTGGGAACCCAAGGCTTGACGTTGTATCTATATGATCAGACCCAGGCGATCTTAGGTGATACGCTATTGTTTAGCTGTTTGATCATTTTTAGCTATACGTTAGTTGCCTTTAGTCGGTGGCAAAGAAAGCTCAAGCAGTTACAGCTCTTACAGGCCAATTTTTCACATGAGCTTTTACCCTTAAGCACTAGTCAAGCAGAAATGCTTTATCAGCAGATCGCTGAAGAATTAGAACAAAAATTAGTAGCCGAATTAGAACATAGTCGTTTGAAAAAACAGGAGATGTTAGAAGACTTTGGCATTTGGCTACATCAAGTCAAGACACCAGTATCTGCTTTAGACCTTTTGATCCAAGCGCAAGGCAACGATCCTAAGATGCGAGCTGAGTTGTTCAAAGTCAATGAGTATCTCCAGCTGATGTTAAATTATTTGCGTCAACAATTGGATAATTCTGACCTTGTTTTTGAACAAGTCGCCTTAGATCAGGTGATCAAGGAAGTCTTGAAAAAATATGCCCTCTTTTTTGCTCAAAAAGGGCTACGGGTGGAGTTTGTCGACCTTGATGCCAAAGTCACGACCGATAAGAAGTGGTTGATCTTTATTTTAGAGCAATTGATCTTCAATGCGATCAAATATACTAACACCGGAACGATAACGTTTATCTTTAATGGCGATCATTTGGCGATCAAAGATACCGGGATCGGGATCAAAGCACAAGATATTCCCCGTGTCTTTGACAAAGGTTTTACCGGTTATAATGGCCGGCAAGATCAACGCGCAAGTGGTCTGGGCTTGTATTTGAGTCAAAAAGTTGCGACCAAATTAGGATGTAAACTCGAATTGACTTCTAAAGTTGGTCAAGGGACAACGGTCAAAGTTTATTTTCCAAAATACGATAAATAAATTGTTACTTTAACTTTAGTGTTATTTCAAAATGGCAACCTTACAACTTTGTAAGGTTGCCATTTATTTTGTAAGTAGGCATGAGTCGCTAGGCTTGTTATGATTAAGATATCAATTAGGACAACGGAGGAAATAATCATGAAAGAATTACTAAAGATCGAACATGCACGTAAAGTTTATCAGAGTCGTTTTAAGGGTGTTCAAGTTGAAGCTTTAAAGGATATCCAACTTGAAGTCAATGAGGGCGAATATACAGCGATCATGGGCGAATCCGGTTCTGGTAAGAGTACCTTGTTGAATATGATCGCCACTTTGGATAAACCAACATCAGGTAAATTGTATTTGAATGGTGATGATCTGACTCAGATCAAGGAAAAAGCCGCTGCAGCATTTAGACGTGAACATTTGGGCTTTGTCTTCCAAGATTTTAACTTGTTAGACACGATCTCTGTCAAAGATAACATCTTATTACCTTTAGTTTTATCACGTAAAAGTATCAAAGCGACTAAGCCTAAATTGCAAGAATTAGCAGAGAAATTAGAGATCACCGCCTTATTAGAAAAATATCCATACGAATTATCTGGCGGACAAAAGCAACGGGTAGCGGTCGCGCGGGCGATCATTACCGATCCAGCACTACTTTTAGCCGATGAACCGACTGGGGCGTTAGATTCAAAGACCTCAGATCAATTATTGGATATCTTTGAACAGTTGAATCAAAATGGGCAAACGATCTTGATGGTCACCCACAGTTCATTAGCTGCTAGTCGAGCTAAGCGGGTCTTGTTTATCAAAGACGGGATCGTTTATCATCAACTTTATCGGGGGGAACTTGACTCCAAGGATTTCTTAGAAAAGATCAATATGACGATGGCGTCATTATTGCCACGTTAGTCAGGAGGGATCTGTATGTTTTATGCTAAATTAGCTTTCCAAAATATTCGTAAAAATAAACAGGCCTTTGTACCATTTTTACTGTCGATGATCTTTTTGACGGCCTTAAATACTTTGATGTTGATGGTCGCTAATGACCCAGGGTTGGCTAAGCTGCAAGGAGCTGAAGCGATCACCCAACTTTTTGGCTTTGGTTCTGTGATCGTATTGATCTTTTCGGTAGTATTTGCTACTTATACGGAAACGATCCTAAACAAGCAGCGTAAAAACGAACTAGGCTTGTACAATGTTTTAGGTATGGGCAAACGTGAATTATATAAGTTGACCTTTTTTGAAAAAGTGATCAATTTAGTTACAACAGTTGTTTTAGGTATCACAAGTGGTGTGATCTTTTCGCGGCTAGCGTATTTGATCATCAAGAAATTGATGGGAGTTGGTGGTGAATTCAAATTTACTTTGAACCCTTCGATCTTGATGATCACGATCTTATTTATCGCTGGTGTTTACGCTTGGCTATATTTGATCAACGCTTTTAATATCTTTAAAAGTGATCCGATCGAGTTGTTACATGCTGATCAAAAAGGTGAAAAAGAGCCTAAAGCTAAATGGTTCTTGGCTTTAGTTGGTTTAGTCTCTTTAGTTTGGGGTTACTGGATCGCGCTTACGATCAAATCGCCAGTTTCAGCGATCACTAATTTCTTTATCGCAGTACTATTAGTGATCATCGGTACCTATCTGATCTTTACAGCCGGGAGCATCGTTGTTTTAAAATTATTGCGTAAAAATGAAAACTACTACTATAATGTTAAACATTTCATTCCTGTATCAGGGATGATCTATCGAATGAAACAAAATGCGGTCGGTTTGGCTAGCATCTGTATCTTGTCAACGATGGTCTTAGTCACAGTTTCAACGACAGCTGGATTGTTCTTTGGCTTAAATGATCAAGTTCAACAGATGTTTCCACGCGATGTTATGGTCACTTCAGCAGAGCCACTGACGAAACTCAAACAAGTAGCTAAGACCTATGCTGCTGAGGAGGATGTTAAATTAAGTGATATGCAATATAGCCGGGCCAGTCAACCTTTATTGGTTACCAAAGATGCTAACAATTTTAAGGTTTCTGATCGGATGTATTATTCTGTTTCAGATGTTGATAAATCGGCTAACGTGGTTTTGATCAGTTTGAGTGAATATAATACTTTGACAAAAGATAATTTATCTTTAAATAAAACTGATGACATCTTTATGTATACTACCGCACGGAGTTATCCTGAAAAGACAATGGTATTGAATGGACATAAGTATCAGATCAAGCAACAGGTCAACAAATTAAAAGATACTGGATTGCTTAATGTGTCACCGGTCGATTCCTACATTATCGTTATGAAAGATCAACAGCAGATCGATTCGCTTTTGAAAGAGTGGTTTGGTACTAAGAAAGGTGAAGCGTATTTAGCACCAGCTTATGCACTTAACTTCAATATTGACCTCAAAGATCAAGCTAAACGTAAAGCATTCATCCGTGGACTAAGCAAAGAGTTTGCTAAAACTTCGGATAAACAATGGTATTCCTTTCAAGATAAGGATAGCTATCGCGAAAGTGTCAAACGCTTTGATGGTGGGTTCTTCTTCTTAGGGATCATTTTAGGGACAGCTTTCTTACTAGCTACGACATTGATCATCTATTACAAGCAAGTTTCTGAAGGGATGGACGACCGCGAGCGCTTTGTGATCTTACAAAAAGTTGGGATGGATGAAGCTGAAGTTAAACGTGTGATCCACAGTCAGATCATGATGGTCTTCATCTTCCCATTAGCCTTTGCGATGTTACACGTTGCATTTGCTTTCCCACTGATCAAAAAGATGTTGGTCTTATTTGGGATCACTAACTGGCAGCTATTCTTAGTAGTTACACTCGCGGTTGCGCTGATTTTTAGCATTCTGTATTATATTGTGTATCAACTAACTGCACGGGTCTATTACCGTCTAGTTGAACGTTAAGTAGTAAAAATTTAGGAGAGAAAGAAGATGAGTCTTCTTAAAAAAGGTTTAACTGGTTATCAGTTAAAAGTTTTAGCAATGATCTTTATGTTGGTGGATCATTTAAATATGTATTTAGGGCCAGAGTTACATTGGCCGTTATGGATCAATTTTTTAGGTCGTTTTGTGGCGCCAACATTTTCATTTCTATTAGTTGAAGGATATTTTCATACCCGTAATAAACGGCGGTATTTGAAGCGTTTATTGCTCGGAGCATTAGTCGTAGGGATCGGTAATATTATCTACAATCTCTTGACTAAGGCATATATCAATCCGTTCGATCATCAACCCAATTACTTACTGTTTCTCGGGCCACATAATATCTTTTTGACGTTAGCTTTACAGCTGATCATGATGTGGTCATTGGATAACATTTTAAATAAGCATAGACGTAAGGTATCATGGCCGGCATTTATCGTAAGTGCTTTGCTGATGTTTGCTTTTGCAGAAGGTGGGGTCTATCTCTTGCCGTTAGCTTTGATCTTCTTCTTAGGTCGTAAGTATCACAAGCAAGCGCCAATGCTTTGGGCAACGTTTTTCTGGTGTGCTCTGTTATTTGCTAAAGCTTATTACAGTTACAGTAGCGGGGCGACAGCTTCAGTTTCACTCTATGATCATTTGACATTTGCCAGTGAATTTATGATGGTAGCCGTCATTCCATTGATCTGGCTATATAATGGCAAACGTGGTGGCAGTGGTAGTCAAGCTGAAAAGTCGTTCTTCTATATCTTTTATCCAGTTCACCTTTGGATCATTTACTTGATCAAAGCCTTTGTCTAAACAAATATGAATAAAAATAGGCTCCCTATGAGGTAAGATCTTACCTCATAGGGAGCCTTTTTATTAGATTTAGTTATTTTTGCGGAGATCGATAACATTTAAGACTGGGGTCAATTCACCCGAACTGTTACCTACAAGTCGCAAAGTCATATTTTGCGGATTTAATTTGAGTTGCATGACTTGATCTAAATACATGTCAGAGTAGCCCTTGTAATACACATCTCCAAGCTCAGTTACGATCTTTTCATTATAATCATGGATATCTTCATCTTTATCAACGATCACTAATTGAAAGGCTTGATTTAAAGAGCACACACCGACTTTGGAAAAAGGACCGACGCCATCATCAAAATCGAGTAGAACGATGGCATTTGGATCTTCAAAAAATGGACGTAATTTGGTAGCTGCTTCATCTGTAATGGTTAATTTCATTTTAAAATACCTCCCTTAACTGATATGTATATTATCTATCACTTGTTAACTGATTACAACATATATGCTTACAAAAAGTTAGCTGTATGAAGATAGAATTATTTACATGCTTCGCTTATAATTGAATTAGTTAGAAAATTTAAGAAAGGCCAGGTGATAATATGTCCTTGATCATCAAAAATGAAGGTAATATCTGCCTTGAGTCTAAGCAAACTATCAGGCTCGATCCTAAAGAAAACGTAGCTTCTATGGCAGAAGATATTTATCTATTTACGCATTTATCGACGGATCTTTTGCAGATCTTAGCTGATAAGCGACGCAAAAATCTTGTTTATTTACCACAGATGTTACTCAAACAGCTTCAAAAATTAGTTCAAGCAGGTTTCATCAGACCTTTGAATTTTAGAAAGATAAAGTGCTATCCCTATAATTATCCTGTTCAGATAGCAGATCTCTGGGTCACTGCGTTTCCAAGTGATGATGGTTTGAATGGAGCAGTCAGTTTGTTGCTCGAACATGAAGGTAAAGTGTTTGGCTATACAGGTCGTTTTATCACGCGCGGAGCACATAAAAAGCGGATCAAGAAATGGAAAAAAGCTTTTCAGACGGCTAAGTTAGATCTGTTGTTATTAGATAGTGCGGCGTTACAGACCAGCGAAGTTTTTGTATCAAACACTAAAAAATTCAAACGTTTCTTAGCAAATCTATCTACGACGGACTTACCAGCTTTAAAATTATCGGAATTAGCCCCAGAAGAGATCCTGGAATATCAAGAAATTGCTAAACAAGCTGGCAGAACTTTACTGCTGGCACCAGATCTTGCTATTTTAGCTAAATTACTATTCCCATTTGATGATTTTACAGCTGCGACGCCAACTAACTTAAAATTAGCCACGGAAAAACCAGAAAAATTCATAATTCAAGCAGGAATTGCTAAGCAAGATACCATCATTTATAATAAAGATAGTATAAAAGATATTGATGTGATCGCAGCTGATCAAAGCGAGAGCGAATTAAAAGAAGTCGTGCATGTGATCGCCCCAACGCAGTGTTTGAGCTATGGCGAAAAGACCTTAGAGGCGATCGAACCTTTGACTAAGACAGTTAGTTTTTCAGAAGAAAGGGTGTAGCAAATGTTAGTTGTAACAACAGAAAATATTCCAGGCAAAAAATACGAAGTGATCGGGACTGCTTTTGGCGTGACGACGCAATCGCGCAATATTGCCAGTGACTTTGGGGCAGGCCTAAAGAGAATCGTTGGTGGTGAGATCAAGGGCTATACCAATGATGTTAAATAATTCGCGTCACGAAGCCGTTGATCGCTTAAAACAAGAAGCTAAGGCTATGGGGGCTGATGCTGTTGTCATGATGCGCTTTGATTCGGGTTCGATCAGTGCAGATATGCAATCAGTTGCTGCCTATGGGACTGCCGTAAAATTTATTGACTAACTACGATAGACGATATCGTTAAGGGCATTTAAGTGTATAAAGAGATCCCCGATGGAAGTTATATCCCAACTTCCATCGGGGATCTTATTTGATTTAAAAAGCTATATTTTACAAATTAGCGTCAGTCTTGAAGTTCAGTGGTGAAAGATCTGTTGCTTCAGTGATCAATTCAGCGGTCAGTTTTTGCGTTTCACTTAAGCCTAATGCCTGCATCTTAAGGGATGCCTTAGTCAATAATTCACTTAAAACAAGCGGATCATCTATAGTCAACGCTTTTGCATCTGTTTGTTTGATGATCTGGGTGAATTTGACGGCTAGTTCTTTCTTTAGATCCAAAACTTTTGGTCCAAATTGTGCATAGTGAGGATCGACTAAGACGCCGAGTAATTTGTAGACCCAGTAAGCCGAGTCGCTAGAATACGTCTTTTGGCCGGCCTTGTAAGCGGGATGGACATCGGTACTACCGGCATAGACCGGGACAAAAACACTTTGCGCAGTAACGCCCATTGCGACCCAGTGAAGACCAGCGATCTCGACCGGTAAGTTTGGGCGAAGTTGAAGCAAGTGAGATTCTTGCGTTTTAGCTAAGCTGATCGGTCTAAACTTATTTTTTTCCGGTGCCTTACCTAGTGGATCGTAAGGTGTATTTTGGAAATGCGAGCCCAAGACGTATTTGAGATCATCTAAATACAATAAACGGTCAGCTTTTTGGATAAATGGTAATTCTTCGCTCATTGGGTCTTGTTTGACGCTAGGTGTCAAATAGCGTTGACCGTCCCAGACCCGTGGAGTACTGTAGATCTCGTCGGACAATTCGTGTGTTCCAAAGATATTGCGGAAGTTAAAGCATGTCGGATCAGGATTTAAATGGTTAGTAGCGACAAATTCTTGGATCCCAGTTGAAAAGATAAAGTTAGCAGGATCGTTGAAGTCGATCTCTTGGATCGCTAGTTGGTTAGCCACTACCGCATAGCAATCATCGGGGATCCTTTGTGCAACAAAGTGGTGCCCAGAACCGGTTTCTAAATACCAAACTTCTTCTTGATCGGCAAATAAGATCCCGTTAGATTCGCAAGTACCGTATTTTTCAACGATCTGGCCTAGGCGTTCTACACCTTCGCGAGCTGTCTTAACATAGGGCAAAACTACGGTGACCATGGCTTCTTCGCCGATCCCATCTTTGACAAGGGGATCGCAGCCTAAAACACGTTCGTTGGCATAGGCACTTTCGGTGGCACTCATGGCTACCCCATATTCATTGATCCCATCTTCTTCAAATAAGCCAAATTCAGTGGTCCATTCTGGTGTGGCACTGTATTTGAAACGAACTTGTGGTAGTGGCATTTTAAAGCCGTTGTCTTTTGAGATAAATTCTTGTGGGGTATCAAATTCTTGATGGGGATGGATGACCATGTGTTTAGGCCAAGCACTTTTGGCATCTTCGTTGCGCCCAATCACAGTCGAACCATCAGCCATCGCTTTTTTTCCGACTAGGATGCTAGTGCAAGCGGAAAATTCGAAACTTTTATAAAGTGTCATACAGAGACGTCCTTTCATCAGGTGATTAGTTTTATTTTAGCAGACTGACAGAACTAAAAACAATTGCACTTGTCCTAAAACTTTGTCATAATTAACAATATCAACAAAGAGGGAGATGACAATAATGCCATTAGTTCATATCGAACTTATCGAAGGTCGTAGCCAAGAACAACTCAAGAACTTAGTTAAAGACGTAACTAAAGCAGTGGTTGAAAACACTGGTGCTCCAGCTGAACACGTTCACGTTGTATTGAATGAAATGCAAAAAGATCGTTACGCTGTTGGCGGTGTGTTAAAGAGCGACGAAAATTAAAATAAAAAATTCGAGATCTAAGTTGCACTAGGTCTCGAATTTTTTATTTACTCTAAGCTAATTTTAAATATTCTTCTAAGTAATGGGCTAAGCCATCTTCTTTATTGGTCAAAGGCGTAATATCGTTGGCTAAAGCTTTGAGTTGCTCAGTCCCGTTTTGCATGACTACGCCCCAGCCAGCATAATCGATCATTTCGGCATCATTATGTTCATCGCCAAAGGCCAAAATATTTTTACGGTCGATCTTAAAGGTATCAGCTAAGAATTTGACCCCATGCGCTTTATCAACGCCTTTAGGTGACAGTTCTAAGATCGGATTAGGACCACCCCAAACACCAACATTGATCTTGTCACCGAAATTTTCTTCTAGAGCCGAGACTGTTTTAGGCAATTGAAGTTTGTCGACTAACATCGTCATGGCTGATGGGTTTTCCTGTAAGTTTATCCTATTTAGGACTTCATTAGCTTTCAATGTTACTGGAAAGAAATCATCGATCACGGTATTAGGGACATCAGCCAAGGCCATATTCTTACCTTCAGCTGCAACGACTTTGATCCCAAGTTGTTCTTTAGCAGTTAAGATTTCAAAAGCAATATCACGATTAAAGGTCAAAGCGTATTCTTTATCCCAAGTTTGATGGGGAATATGTCCCACGGCCCCATTAAAATTGATCATGGGTGATTTAAGACCTAGAAAATCATAATAGTTTTCTGAGATCCGGTTAGGGCGGCCGGTTACGATCGAAACGATATGCCCCGCTGCGGTAGCTTTGGTTAAAACTTCTTTAGTTTTAGGCGTTATTTGACTATTTTCATTTAATGTCGTGCCATCAAGATCGATCGCGATCAGTTTTTGTTCCATAGAATCAATCCTTAAAAATTTGTAGTATATCTGCTTAAACTTATCACAAACTTAAATAAAAAACAACGGATAAGGAACTAATTTTGCGATCATTTTGAAGATAATAGTGTATAATTTTAAGGGAAAGATCAAGAAGGGGGTAGTTATGATGAGCGAGATCATCGCAAAACAGATCGAAGGCTTACCAGTTTTAGAAGTCGTGGCTAGAAAATATCGCACCCAAAGTTTACCGTTGATCGTTTTTTATCACGGGTGGACTGGTTGTAAAGAACGAGTTTTAACAGAAGGTTATGAATTAGCCAAGCGGGGCTTTAGAGTGGTCTTACCAGATGCTAAATTTCATGGTCAGAGGCAAAGCGGACCTGTCACGGGGCACCGCCAAGAATTTTGGCAGATCGTAGCTAGTTCAGTCAAAGAGCTACCACTTTTGGTAGATCATTATCGCCAAACGAGCGGGATAAAAGATGACCTAGTTGGTGTCAGTGGACTTTCGATGGGAGCGATCACGACCTGCGCTTTGTTGACTGTGTATGATTGGATCAAAGCAGGTGTGAGTTTGATGGGTTCTCCTTGCCCGACCGCATTTGCCCGCCAATTACTGGAAGAGTTGCCCGGTTTAGCAGATATTCCAGCTAGTTTTGTCGAGCAGCAATTAGCCCAACTCGAGCTGATCGATCTATCAAAGCACCCTGAACGGATCGCTGGGCGACCAGTCCATTTTTGGCATGATACTGCTGATCAAATGGTGCCATATGCGCCGGATAAGGCATTCTTTGACAGTATCCAAGGGAAAGATTATGCTAGAAATACATCATTTACAACGACTACAGGGCAGGGACATAAGGTAAATTATGCAACTGCGGTCGAGATGGCAGAAAAATTTGAAGAGTATTTTGGAGGAATCGATGATGGAACCACGAAATAGTGAATTGATCAAAAAAGATATTTTAGATGCCCTTGAAACGGTGATCGATCCAGAATTAGGGGTGGATATCGTTAATTTAGGTTTGATCTATTCAGTTGATCTAAAAGAAGATGGTCTATGTATCGTTCAGATGACCTTGACGACGATGGGCTGCCCTTTGACGAACTTATTGGCTGATATGGTCGAACGTTCGATGGATGGGATCGCTGAAGTCAAAAAGGTCGAAGTTGAATTTGTTTGGGAACCGGCCTGGACAATGGACCGCATGACTAGCTATGCCAAGATGGCGCTAGGGATCCACTAACGGAGGCGTTTTTGTGTTAAAAAGAAAAATCTCTGTTGTGTTATATATTGCTTTGATCTCATTTTTTTGTGTCTATCTATTTTTTAAGATCCAAGAACGTGACCTGATCATTCAATTGAATAACAACAACCTTTCTCTAGATGCGTATAAGATCACGCTCAAACAAGATATCTCACTAGCAGAACTCGATCAGAAGGTAAAGGACAATGATAAATTGACCGATGTCCAGCTTCATTACCAAGCTAAAGATCAGCGTAATGTGACATATTTTTACGGTAAGGGCAATTATACGCAACCACCATTGCTTTCAGGACATTTCTTTTCAAGTGCTGACTTTGAATCCGATGTTCCGTTAGCGGTCGTGGGAAAAAATTATGAAAAAAAATTATATGAGCCTAAAGATCAGGCATATTTGAAACTAGATGGTAATTATTTACCTGTGATCGGTGTGATGGGCGACAACTATCACTCAGATCTAGATGATCAGATATTTATTGCGGCTTCGACTCAAAAACTGGCAACAGCTCACACTAATGATTATCGGATCATTTTGGATAGTTTGACCCCGATCGATGCTAAAACCTTAAAAAAAGAGCTAGGCTTACTGTCAGCTACCAGATTAGTCAAAAAGAATTTCATCATTTCTGATGAATCATGGTTAGCCTCACATTGGGCGCAAGTCCTAGGCTTATTTGCGGCAGCGGTTGGTTTCTTAGCGCAAATGGCTGTTTGGTTGATCTCATCACGGCGACGCTATAACGAAGCCGTATTTTTGCAAGCTAATCCCGCTAAATTTGCCTTTGAAGAATGGCGCACATATTCGATCTGGGTCGGTCTAGGTACGATCATTGGCGGAATGGCAGGGATGTTTATTTTCCAAATGACGACGTATACTTATCTATTGCTGACGATGGGTTCGATCTATCTAGGAAGCAGTCTGCTATTTTACCTGTTGATCAATTCAAGGTTGAAAAAGAGTGAATAGTTAAGGATAAAGAGAATTAGGAAAGAAAAGCTATGTTATATAGCAGGAGAGGTTTTTTAAGAAGTGAAGTTACCAGAAGATTTTAAGAAAAAATATCAAGCTCTATTGGGTGACCAAGCCACAGCATTCTTTGAAAGTTTATCTGGCGAAGTACAAAAGGGATTTCGACTTAATCCGTTAAAAGATAACTATAAAAAAGTTGCTAATTCACTGGATGAACCGGTCGAATATGTTGCGACCGGTTATGTAGGCGAAGTTAGTGGAAAGACGTTGGAGCATCAAGCAGGGTATGTCTACAGTCAAGATCTAAGTGCAATGTATGTCGGTGAAGTGGTCGAAGCTGAGCCGGGCGAAAAGATCTTAGACCTTTGCGCTGCACCGGGGGGGAAGTCGACGCAGATCATTGAAAAGATGGCAAATCAGGGGCTATTGGTCTCAAATGAGATCAATAAAAAACGGGCTTTGATCTTAGCTGAGAATATGGAACGAACTGGGGCCCGAAATTCGATCGTCTTAAACGAGGATCCAGCGACATTAGCTCAAAACTTTGAGACTTGTTTTGATAAGATCGTAGTTGACGCGCCCTGTTCAGGTGAAGGGATGTTTCGAAAAGATCCACATGCGATCACATATTGGCATGCCGATTATCCAGCGCAATGTGCTAAGCGTCAACGTGAGATCTTAGCTGAAGCGGTTAAAATGTTAGCTGTTGGTGGCGAATTGGTCTACTCGACTTGTACATTTGCTCCTGAAGAAGACGAACAGATCATCAGCTGGTTATTACAAGAATATCCTTACTTTGAGATCGTACCTTTACAAAAGTATAATGGCATGGACAGTGGAGTCCCAGCTTGGGGCAATGATGAGCCCGCGCTAACGGGGACAGTTCGCTTGATGCCACACCACTTTAAAGGTGAAGGCCATTTTATCGCTAAATTACGTGATACACGCCCAGCACAAGTTGTAAAAACTAAGAAGAATAAGCGTAAAAAGCAAAATAAAGCAGGTTTGACCCAAGAACAGGTCGCTTTATGGAAAGAATTTTCCGCTAACTTCTTAAAGCAAGACCTCTTCAAAGTAAATGAATTGCAATGCTATGGCGACCATCTTTATTATTACAATAAAAATTGGCCTGATATTTCATGCTTAAAGTTTATGCGTCCGGGTCTATTGCTTGGTGTCTTTAAGAAAAAGCGCTTTGAGCCTAGCTATACACTAGCTTTAGCTTTAAGTGCAACTGAGACAGAGCAAAAGCTAGCGTTGACCCATGAACAATGGCAACAGTATGTGGCTGGCAATACAGTGACGGTGGCCACATCGCATAAGAATGGGTGGTATTTATTGGTCTGTGATGATAAACCCTTTGCATTTGGTAAGGTCGTCAACGGTACGGTCAAAAATTTCTTCCCTAAGGGCTTACGTTTTAGTTTTGAATAAGACAGTTGTTATAAATAATGAGGGACCTATTATGATGTTTTTGCATCGTGATAGGTCCCTTTTTTGCTAGTTTAGATATTTTTCTTTAAGACGTTTTACGACTTCAGCGGTAAATTCAGCATCGAATTTTTGGCTGATAAAATAACCTACGAAATAAGGTGAGACGATAAAACGCGGAACTACTTTACAGTAAAGTTTATCGGCTAATTTATAGAAGAAGAGGTTGTAGGCTTCACAGCGTCCATCATTAAATTCAGCGAGTAAATATGAAACGACTTCTTTGATATAATCAGCTGCAGGTGCGATACTTTGTTCATCAAAGCTGATGTTAAATTCCAAAAAGCCCATGATAGGGTGATCGGAGATGTTGAGGGTTGCTCCGGCTTTAGTTGCGACCGTTTCGCCACTAAAGTAAGCTGGGGCGATCTCGTGGTAACCATCAGCCTCTAAAAGCCCGACGATCTGCATGTGCGGGTGTGAAAGGGAACCGCCGGAAAGTTTACCGTAGTTTTTATACAGTAAAACACTTTTATATTTAGGGTCATTATAAAATACTTTCCACTGTTTGATCGCATAAGCTAGAATATTTTGCCATTCTTTAGGCTCATAGTTGGAGATGTTACCGTCGTGTTTAGTAGATTCGATCAAAACGAATTGATCGGTCTTTTCGAGCGTCGAATATTTATTTTTTAAAAAGATCATCTCGCCTTGTTGATCGTAAATATCAGTTAAATGTTCAACGTCACAAAAAGGGCAACTGGGCTCAGCTGCGCCGGAGATCCGCTTTTGTTTACCGATACTACGATTGAATGTCAAAAGACTATTTGTTTCCATAAAATATTCACCTGATCCTTACTTGTCATAGGCTAAATTATAACATAACTTAAAAAAGTTTAAATACGTAGGCAAGTGCTAAAAAATAATTTGGTTGTGTAAAACTTAAAAAATAATTGTATTTTTTTGTAAAATGTTGTAACATAATCGTAACAATTCAATTAGAGGTGCGACATGAAATATAAAACCAAAGTTATACTCTGTGTTGGAATTGCAATGTTAGCTCTTATTGGTGGTGGCTATTTCATCTACCAACAGCGGACCCATTTCAATAAAAATATTACGATCAATGGGATCAACGTTGGTGGCTTGAACGCTAAGGAAGCGCAAGAAAAACTAACTGCAGCTAAAGTTGAAAAGAAGGTCTATCTCAACAAGCAATTGCTCTATACAGCAGAGCCGACGGAATCAGAATTTAGCTCAAAAGATCTAGCAAAATTCGAAGCTACCTTGAAAAAACAAGCCACGACTTTACCAAATGACAAAAAGGTCAATTACACTTTGACACCAGCTAAAGTTGATGGTAAAAAGGTGGCTTCGTTAAGATCAAACGTAGAAACCAAACTAAATGAGACAAATCAGTCACGCAAAGCACCAGTTGATGCTTATGCGATCTTAGAAGGCGATAAAGTTAAGATCGTCCAAGAACAAGCGGGAAACAAATACGATGTTTCAGCGATCTTAAAAGAGTTCAGCCAAAAAGAGGGTAATAAAGACATCTATTTAACGGCTAAATACTTAAAACCAGTCAAAGCAGATAGTGCTACTGTTAAACAAGAGGAAAAGAAACTCAAAGAATTGACCGGTAAAAAGATCACCTACACTGTACAAAAAACGGATTATGAATTAACGACTGCAGATATTCTAACTTCGGCCCGCTATCAAGCTGGAAAATATCAGTTCGATACGCAAGCGCTAAAGAATAAGGTGGTCGAGATCAATCAAAAACAGGCGACCTTAAATAAGAGCTTGGCCTTTAAGACAAGTGAAGGAAATGAGATAAGTGTTCCAGCTGGTACTTATGGCTGGGCGATCAGCGCTAATAAAGCGGAAAAGACTTTGACGAAAGCTTTGGAAAATGGTGAAACAAAAGTCGATGCTAAGGGTGATATCTACGGTGAAGGCTATGATACACGCGGAACAGGCTACGATACGACGACTAATGGTGGGATCGGGAACACCTATGTTGAAGTTTCGATCGAAAAACAGCATTTGTGGGCTTATCGTGATGGCCAACAAGTTGCCTCCATCGATGTTGTGACAGGGACTCAAAGTACGCATAATGATACACCTAAGGGAGTTTTTTATGTTATGTATAAACAAACAAAGACGACCTTACGAGGATCAAGAGCTGATGGGTCAGCTTATGCTAGTCCGGTAGAATATTGGGTGCCATTTACTTTAGATGGTTGTGGCTTCCATGATGCCGATTGGCGGAAAAATTGGTCCAACACGGCTTATCTTAAAGAAGGTTCTTTGGGATGTGTCAATATGAAACCAAGTGAAGCAGCTAATGTTTTCAACAATTTAAGTCAAAGTGAACCAGTTGTTATCTATTAAAAAATAAGGCTCTCCATGATGGATCTGCATCGTGGAGAGCCTTATTTATAGTTTATTTATGCTCGTTCTTGATACCAAGCTAATGAGCTGAGGGCTTGCGTCACATTTGCCTGTTGCATTTTAAGTAAGTTTACCCGGGCAAAGATCGCATGTTTAGCTAGCTTGATCTCGCGGGCTAGGCCAGGATCGGCTAATTTAGGTTCAAAGAAAGTGTTGAAATCAGCATAGAGTTCAGGAGAACTGAGGGTTTTGCCGATCACGGTGATATAGGTAGTAAATTCCATATCGCCCCCGACAGTTTCTTCTAACCAAGTCCAATTTTGTTTGAGCCAAGCCCAAGCTAGTTTTTGTCCAACTGGATTAGCTAAGATCTCCCCAAACCAAGCTCTGAGATCTTGGGGCTTGATGACGGCTGGATCCTTGAAATTGGCTAATAATTCGGTCAATTGCGCTACCTTAGGCGAACTAGTCAAAGCTTGTCTGAGATCTACTTTATAGCTGGGATCGACACTTTGCTGGTATTCCTTGAAAAATTCAGTGAAACAAGCATCTGAATTGTGATTTACCAGCATATTTTTAAGTGCGACTCCTCGGATCTTAGCCGGTAGTTTAGCCCAAGCAGTCTTAGTTGGGGGAAAATATAATTGCTCATCTACAACGTGTTTGACTTTAGCGTAAAGTTCAGTCTTTAAAAGAAGTGGTTGCAACAGCTCGTAGTCTAGCTGAGAAAAACTATTCGGCTCTTGGCTAAGACTGGTCTTTAAAATACTTGTAAAGCTGACTACTAAAGTGCACAGATCATCATGCGCAGTAGTGTCAGAGGCAACAAAGAGCTTTAAGAGATCTAATAATTGCAGTAAAGCTCGTGTGACCAACTGGCTATGATCATTTTTGAAGTTAGCCGTTAATTCAAGGACTTGGGGCAATGAGATCATTTGAGCTTGAGCTAATAAGACTAGATCTTGCAGTAAACTAAAGCGAGTGAGTGTATCCGTTTGGGGTGATCTTTTTAAGAGATCGAGTAATAGCTCAGGACTGTAGTCAACGATAAAATGAGCGTTGTTGTTCATATTCAATTGCAAAGCAACTCCATGTTTTTGTCTAAGACTAGTATAGTCTTTGAGGATCAAACGTTTTTGCGTCATTAAAGCCGGCAATTCAGGATAATTACTCATTAAGGGGATCGGCCATAGTTGGTCGGAGGCTACACTCGGATCAGTAAAGAATTGTCGCTGTTCGAGCAAAAGATCATTGCCGATTTTTTTGACACTGACCATGGGATAACCAGGGCAGTTGAGCCAAATAGGCATTATTTTTGGCAGATCGAGCTCTGTTTTTTGTGTTAAAGCTTGCCAAAGCTCGGCTCCAGTGGCGTTACCATAGGCATGGCTGGCAAAATAGTGTTTTAAGCCTAGGCGTAAGGCAGTATCACCGATCAAGGCGCGGACCATGACGAGCATGCGCGCTCCCTTAGCATAAACGATCGCACTATCAAAGAGGGCATCGATCTCGGCTGGGTCTTCGACTGGGGTATAGATGGATTGAACGCCAGCTAAAGCGTCGCGGTTCAAAGCTAGCGGGACTTCAGTACTTTGGAAAGTTTGCCAGATCTGCCAGTTTGGTTCAAGCGCATCGATACAAACATATTCCATCATGTTGGCAAAACTTTCATTTAACCACAGATCATCCCACCATTTCATCGTCACTAGATCACCAAACCATTGATGTGCTAACTCATGTGCGATCACAGTTGCGATCCTTTGTTTGGTCTCTAGAGTCGTATTGTCGGGATCTAGTAAGAGGTAAGCTTCTCGATAAGTAATGATCCCCCAATTTTCCATCGCTCCGGCTGAAAAGTCCGGTAAAGCCACTTGCCAGGCATGTGGGAGCGGATAGGGCGTTTGGTAATAGTCTTCAAAGAAATCAAGGGCACGTTTGGCGATATCTAAAGCAAAATCCAATTCTTTCAACTGGTGCGCTTTAGTTGAAAACACACCTACTTTGATCCCAGAAGCAGTCAGGGCGGTTTTACTTTGGAGTTCGCCTAAAACAAAACAGACAAGATAAGTTGACATTTTAGGGGTCGTTTCAAAATAATGGACGCCAGCAATAACACTTTTTTCCGGCATATTGCTTAAGACTTGTTCGCCTGGCTGTTCATCGAATTTTAAAGCAAGGGCAAAAGTCGCTTTGGCATCAGGTTCATCGACACAGACAAAGGCTTCGCGGGCCGCATCAGTTTCAAATTGGGTCCCGATCAACTGCTTCTTTTGCCCTTCCAGCTCGTAGTAAGAAGGGTAGATTCCCATCATTGTATCAGTCAAATTTGCGGTATATGTAATTTCTAAAGTAACTTCTCCAGTAAAACCAAGTTCTAAGTAAAGAGCATCTTTTGTTTCATCAAGTTTAAAGGTCTGTGGCTGTCCATTGACCAAGACTTCGCTGATCTGGAGCTTTTTTTGGTGAAGCCAAATAGTCTCAGTTAAGGCACGGCCGGTGATGGTCGTTTTGCCCAAGAAATGTTTTTGTTGGCGGTCCAAGTCAAAATAAAGGTCGTAGTGTTGTGGTTTGAATGTTGTTGCAAAATGCATAAGGTCACCTTCTAAATATAAGTTAGTGCAATTATATTCTTTTTTAGCTAAAAATAAAAGTAACTCTCTGAAAATGTAAAAAAACCGCTCCAATTAAGGGAACGGTTTTTTTAAAGTTGTGATCTGAAAGCTAGTAATTCAGCTGATAAAACGTAAGGTGCTTGTTGTAATTCAGTAATGTTTTTACATCCGACTAATAGCATGATCTGCGCCAATTGCTGTTTGAGGTCTTCGATCAATGCGATCAACCCTGAGGTGCCTTCTTTTAAGAAAGTGTGTAAGAATAAGCCTGAGATCCCCACATTATCCGCTCCCAGTGCGATACATTTGGCGATATCTAATGCATTTCTGATCCCACCCGAAGCTGTAAAAGAAAAATCGGCTTTATAAGGTTGAGCTGCTAGTAAGACCTCGGCTGTCGTCAAACCAAGATCGGTCAAAAAGTGATATTCTTTTTGTTTACGGCGCTCATTTTCGATCGCAATAAAATTAGTCCCACCTTTTCCTGAAAGGTCGACATACTTGACGTGACATTGCTTTAGTTTGGCCAAAGCTAGGGGCGAGATCCCACCGCCCACTTCCTTAACGATCACAGGGACGTCCAAATTTTTGGTGACATGTTTTAAGTTTTCTAACCAGTAGAATTGACGGTCACCTTCAGGCATAACTAATTCTTGAGCAGCATTTAAATGCAATTCCAAGGCATCAGCGGAAAGCATGGCGACCGCTTTTTGACAATTTTCTAAGGGATGGTCGGCCCCAAGATTACCGATCACCATGTTTTCTGAGAGTCGAGTCCGTAAAGTTGTAAAACCTTGGGCATATTTAGGTGATTTTAGTCCGACACTTTGTGAACCTGTTGCTATAGCCAGACCGGTCTTATTGGCAACATAAGCTAATTTTTCATTTATTTTATCAGTTTGTGGACTCCCACCAGTCATTGCATTGATAAAGAAAGGGTAAGCCACTTGTTTTCCAGCCAATGTGGTCGTAAGTGTGATCTCATCTAGTCCAAGCTCAGGTAAGGTCGCAGGCAAGAGCCTGATCTGATCTAAACCATTATCAGCCGTGGGGCGGTATTGTTTTTCAGCGATAAATACGTGTTCATCTTTACGGTGTGCGTGAATATCCATTAGCTCAACTCCTTTCTAAAGTAGTGTGGTAAATACTGAAGGGAAGTGGGGTGATCCCAGCTTGTTTCCAAGCATTTAAGAGCTCATTTAGCGGTTGCTCTTTGGCTAAAATAGCGATCCCACAATCACCCCCACCAGCACCTGAAGTTTTAGCTTGGCCCCCAAATTTTTGGGCTAAGGTGATCAGCTGGTGTAATTTAGGGGTCTCGATCGTCACTTGGGAAAAGGTTTCAAGTGAGCGCAATAATTCACGATCCCGCGCAAGTTGGCACATGATCACTTCCAGATCTTGTTGCTTGAAAGCTGCGATCATTTTAGAAAC
Organism: Ligilactobacillus sp. RTP31139st1_D10_RTP31139_211217; assembly: GCF_040226755.1. Taxonomy (NCBI): domain Bacteria; kingdom Bacillati; phylum Bacillota; class Bacilli; order Lactobacillales; family Lactobacillaceae; genus Ligilactobacillus; species Ligilactobacillus sp. RTP31139st1_D10_RTP31139_211217. Next base: position 113,970 of record NZ_JBCOAR010000001.1, on the reverse strand, counting down.
ACAGAGTGCACTTTGCTCTAGAAAATGGTCATATTTACGTTGGCGTTCTTCTTTTGAGAGTGCAACTTCATTGATCAGATTTGAAGTTGAAGCAGGTGAACCGGTCCAACCGATCAAAAGCTGCAAGCGTGGTGGTGCCTCGAGGGATTCGATCTGCAATTTAGGCCAAGTAAGTTTTAATAATTCGGTCATAGAGTGGTCTTGCAAACCTTGGAGCAACCATGAGCGATCAAAGGAATGATAGGCGATCCAGCCCCCAAAGCTGCTAGCCGCAATATCACCTAGTGAACCATTTTTTTGAACGAGATAATGAGCACTGGCTGCCAGCTTGAAGATCTCAAGGGGAGTCAGCGCTAAATTATAGTAGGCAGCTACTGCTTTGACCGTAGCAACGGTGACTGCTGCCGAAGAACCGAGGCCATATTTTTTACCATCGGGGCTATCTAGATCACTATCAAGTTGTAAATTGAAGGGCGATAGCTGGCAATTTTGTTCCTTAGCGTAGCGTTCAGTCAGTTCGATTGCTTTGAGGACATAGGCAAATTTCGCGGTCGCTTGGGTCGTTTGCAGTTGATCATTTTCACGTGTCCAATAGATATCTTGACCTAGCAATTGTTTTGAGGACACTAAACCTTGCTTGGCTTGGCTGATCGTGGCATAGACGAATTGATCGACTGCAATCAAAATAGCCGGTTGTCCAGGTTCAACAACGGCATATTCACCAGCAATATAGAGTTTTCCTGGAGCTTTTACAGTAGGCAAAAAATCAATTCCTTTCCGCATTTTCAATTTCTAAGATCCGTGCACCTGGGCCAGCTGAGGCGACTAAAAGCTGTTCCGCTGAGAATTCTTGACTTAATAGATCCATGATAGCTTCAAGATCTTTTCCTTGGCAGATGACCTTGACGTTAGGGCCAGCATCCATTGTGTAGTAACACTCTAGTCCTTGACCACGCAATCGTTCGACAAGTTGCATTGCTTTTAGACTCTCAGCTTCAAAATAGTTGAAATGTGGTGTTGCACTGAGGTTTAAAGCATGCATGCACATGGCATTACCCTCTGCGATCTTACCTAATTGCGTAAAATCTTTTTCCTTGATCGCTTCTTTGAGCGCTGATAGATCTTCTTTTGAACGTTTTACCCAAGCCGAATAGTAAGGCGAAGTATGGACAACAGTCTGCATGCCAGCCCGTGAAGCGATCTTTTTTTGTTTATCATTGACAACGATCGCGATCATCTTTAGATCCCAATCTAAATTTTCCACCAAAGGAACTGCATATGAGGTCTGATCAGAATCGCCTTTTTTCCATTCTACAAAGCCACCATAGATCGAACGACAAGCAGAACCAGAGCCACGGCGGGCCAAACGTGATAAGTCTTTAGAACTAAGATCTAGTCCCAAAGCCTTACTACCAGCTAAAGCTAGGGCCGCATAAGCACTTGCAGAAGAGGCTAGCCCAGCCATAGTAGGGACGTGATTAGTCGATTCGACCCGTGCAAAAAGTTGGCTACTAGCCATTTGCCGAATGATATCCAAAAATTTAGTGATCTTAGTCGTTTCTTGGGCTTGACCGTTGAGTGTGAACTGGTCAGCTGTCAAATCAGGATCGAATTGGACGGTCGTATCGGTGTAAAAATGGTCCAATGTCAAAGAAAGGGAGTTGTTTTGTGGGATGATGAGTTCTTCATCTTCTTTGCCCCAATATTTAACAAGTGCGATATTCGTATGTGCACGAGCAGTTACTTTAGGTGTTTTCATCTGATATTACCTATATAAATGTGTTGGTCTAGTGACCAGAAAGCGATATAGTTTTCCTTTCATAGTGCTACATTGATAACTATATTATGATCAGTCACACATTTTTAACTTTCTAACTGATGATCATTTTTTGAGTGGTTCGATCCAAGCAGCGATTGCGCCATTAGCGAGCAAAAGATCAGAGAGCTGCTTGGCTGAGCGCTGATCTTTGACTAGGCAGATAAAGCAACCACCACGGCCACCACCAGTCAATTTAGCGCCCAAGGCTCCATTTTGCAAAGCTAAGTCGATCAATTTATCCAGCTTTGGCTCACTGACCTCTAATTGCCTTAAATATTCTTGAGCTGCATTGAGCGTTTGTCCCAGACCTAAAACGTCATTTTGGGCTAATTGCTTGCGTGCTTGCCAGCTTAAATCTCCGATCGCTTCGATCTTTTTTTTAGTCGCAGTAGGTGTGGCTTGAAGTTTAGCTTTGACAGTCGCGATCGCTTGCGAAGTCTGACCTTTGATACCACTATCACAGATCACCAAATAAGCATCGAGATCAAGTGGGATCGGGTCGATCGTTTGGTCACGGATCATCCAGATCGGTGTGGCTGAAGAGGTCGTCGCTGCATCTAAGCCGCTTGGATTTTTATGTGTATCTTTTTCAGCCACATCAGCGAGTTTTAAGAGCGTTTGATGATCAAGTTCTAGAGAAAATAGATCATACATAGCGCGAATGATCGCGACTGCAACAGAGGCCGATGAGCCCATTCCGCGTTCGATCGGCAATTGGCTAGTTACCTGAAGCGTAAAGCCGATATCTTTATTTTGTTGAGTCAAGATATACATGACTAAGTGCTTGATCCCCCGCATAAATTCGGGAACATCAGCGATCGGACCCGTATAGTAACTACTTTCTAGTATTTGTTGGTCATCTTGGCGCAAGGTCATCTTAGCATGAGTCTTGAGCGTTTTTAGTGGTAGAGCGATCGCTGGTTGCCCGTATACGACCGCATGCTCACCGATCAAAATGATCTTAGCATGACTCGAACCCTGACCAATCTTTTTTTGTGTGCTAAGCAAAAAGAGCACCCTTTCTATCGTATCTATTCTAAATATTTACAATGAAAAACATTGTAATTTCAAACTAAATTATACCATACCGCTAAATAAGGATGGATAAGTCTCAAACTAGATTATACCTGTTTAGTGTTTGAGCGACAAGTTTAGACCGGTAATTAAGGATAGATCGGTCAAGCTGAGTCGATCACTGGTTATTTATTTTTGAGTAGAGTGTGATAGAATTATTGTCAGAAAGATTATTTAAAGTCGGTGATGATGAATGACTAAATCAAAAACCTATGCAGTAGTCGATCTTGAGATGACGACTCCTGCATTGGATGGAACTGGAAGAATTATCCAATTTAGTTGTACTTTTATTGAAAATGGAAAAATCTCAGATACTTTTAGCACGTTGATCGATCCCCAATGTCCGATCCCACCGGAAGTGCAAAAGCTGACCGGGATCAAGAACAGTGATGTTCGCAAAGCACCATTATTTAGTGATGTAGCGGATACGATCTATGCGTTGCTACAGGACACAGTCTTTGTAGCGCATAATATTATGCAAGATTACCGCTTTTTAAATGCAGAGTTTGAGCGTGCGGGCTATCCTGAACTTGAATTAAAGGGGATCGATACGGTGCAGTTGGCCCAGATCTTATTGCCGACACAGCCTTCATATCGGTTAGTCGATCTCGGTAACTATCTTGGGATCAAGCACGAGCGCCCACACCAAGCGGATAGTGATACTTATGTTACCGCAGAGTTGTTTTTACTCTTGCAGAAACGTTTAGAATTATTACCACTTAGTGTTTTACAAACTTTATGTAACTTGAGTGGTGCGTTGCTTTATGATACAGCAGAGTGTTTTAAAGAAGCATATGCGGAGCAAAGTAAAAAAGCGCAGCTACTAGCTAAAAAGTGGATGCAGATCGAAGACTTAGTTATTCTGAGGCCAAATTTTAAGACCAAGGATAATATAGCTTTGACATTTCCTAAGACTAAAGAAGAACAAAAACAACTCTTTTCAGGAAGTATCGAGTGGCGAGATGAACAAGTCAAAATGATGTCTACGATCGCTGATTTCTTTGATGATCCAGACGAACGGCGCTTGTTACTTGAAGCCCCAACTGGGATGGGAAAGACTTTAGGGTATTTAGTCCCGGCTGCGTACACTTCGACCCAAGATAAACGGATCGTGATCAGTACGGCAACGACGGCACTTCAGGCTCAATTGGCAGAAGAGATCGACTTGACCTTGAAAAATCTCTTTCCATTTGATCTTGATGTCGTTGTTTTAAAGGGTAATCGTCATTATATCGATCTAGATAAGTTTTGGCGTTCATTAAAACAACCATATAATAAAAATTCGCGTTTGTTACAGATGCGTTTGATCGTTTGGCTATTACAGACTAAGACCGGGGACCTAGATGAGCTTAGATTGACGACACGCCAAGATCCTTTATTTGCTAATATCGAGCATACTGGTTTGGATAGTTTAGAGCCCACAAGTCCCTTTTATCGAGTCGACTATCTGCGTCTAAACGAGATCGCAAAAGAAAACGCCTCGTTTATCATTACCAATCATGCCTATCTGTTGACTCATGCCGCTGATTTTAAGGGCAATGACTTGGAATTGATCGTCGATGAAGCGCAAAATCTTCCGACTGCAGTGGCCAAAAGTGTGCAGCAAGTTTTGGATTTTGATGAGGTCAAGATCCTCTGTGATAGCATGTTGGTCAAAATGGAGTCGCAGATCTCATTTTCCTTTGAACAATTGATCGAACAAAGTCTATTGACTAAAAAGCAATATCGCGCTCTTTTAAAAGATCTCCAAGTATTGGATCACGATATGTGGGATCTGCGGGCGGCCTTTATTCGTAGATTCTTAAGATTCCGACAAAATGGGATCACCGAGCAGCCATTAAGTGAAAAGAAGTTCTTGGGATTTTTAAAGGAACATTATGGTGTGATCAATAAGATAACTCGCGCCTATGACGGATTTTTACAGCAATTTGCCTGGCTCCAAAAAGTATTTTTCAAAGCAAGTCGTTTAGAGCAGATCGATCAAACAGCAACGCTATACTTGTTGGATTTCTTTAGATTAGCTTCGCAATTGGTGACTGCTTTTGAGCCTTGGCAAAAATTAGCCTTTACCGATCTTGAAGCTAATCAGACTAAACAATTGATCTGGTTGAGTTTAGCTGAACAAGAGACTGCACATTTACGCTTGCACTTCAGCTACTTAGATGGAGCTGATTTCTTACAAAGTAAAGTGTATCCGAAGTTTGAACACGTATTGTTTTTAGGTGCAGGCTTATTTACCAAACAAACCCACGCCTATACGTTAAAACAGTTAGACCTACCTAAAGATACGCGTTTGTTGAGCTATCAAGGTAATTTTGACTATCAAAAGCAAACTTTAGCCCTGATCGCAAAGGATGCGCCGACTGTTGGTGCGACGGACAACGAGGAATATGCGAAGTATCTAGCCAAGACACTTTATGATCTGACTGCTAAAAATCACTGTCAGACGATGATCTTGTTCAATTCATTAGATGAACTCGAACGAACTTATGAATATCTAGCCGTCTTAGGTCTTACCAAGGAAAGAGAAGTTTTGGCTCAAGGAGTCAATGGCAGTCCTGAAAAGTTGAAGAAGCGTTTTATCTTGAATCAAAATCAGACGGCGATCTTACTTGCAACGGGGACATTCTTCGAAGGGATCGATCTCCCCGAAAAATTATTAGAGCTCTTGGTGATCGTACGTTTACCATTTCAAGCACCAAATACCTTATTTAACCAAGTTCGGTATGAGCGTGCTCGACAAGTAGGCGAAGATCCGTTTACGACCTTAGCGTTGCCTGAAGCTGTTTTACGGCTAAAACAGGGCTTTGGCCGCTTGATCCGGACTCCAAATGATCGTGGAGCATTTGTCTTATTAGACCCACGGATCTTGACCAAGCACTATGGTCAGGAATTTAAGCAGGTCTTTCCGGCTAAATTAGAATTACATCCAGTTTTGACAGCTGAGATCCCGAAATTAGTTACTGATTTTTTACATGACAAACAGCGCTAACTTGGTATAATTGAGATAAACAGTTTTTTGACTAGAGGAAGGAATTTATGAAGCGGACAACGAGGATCAAAAAGAAAACAAAGTATCGTTTGTGGTATCTCGGAGTTTTGGCTGTCTTAGTATTAGTGCTAGTTATTTTCAATTTGGCACTTTCGCCTATGAGAAATGCCAGAAAGCAGGCAACGCAATTAGCACAACAATACGCTGGCTTAAAAGAAGAGACGGCCTTTTATCACTACAATCGGAACCATACTTATTACACGGTCGCAGGAACTAATGACAAAAAACAAAAAATTTATGCCATCGTTGCACAAAATGGTAAGAAGATCAATGTTTACCAGCAAAATGAAGGGATCTCTGAAGCAAATGCTAAAAAGATCGCGCAGCAAACTGGAAACGTGAAAAAGATCACCCATACTGCTTTAGGGATGCATAAAAACAAACCGGTCTGGGAAGTAAGTTATCTTAATTCTTACGGTAATCTTTGTTATGATCTACTTGATTTTAAAACAGGAAAAGTTGTTAAAACGATCCAAAATATTTAATAAAGGGGCCAATCAAGATGGAATTATCAAAAAGAGTACAAAATGTTTCACCCTCAGCAACTTTAGCCTTGTCAGCTAAGGCAAAGCAATTAAAGGCAGACGGCTATGATGTCAAAAATTTGACTGCTGGCGAGCCTAACTTCAATACGCCAGAGCATATTAAAGAAGCAGCGATCCAAGCGATCAGAGCAGGAAAATCAGATTTTTATACTGCTGCTTTGGGTATCGTGGAATTGCGCAAGGCGATCGCTAAGGCAACTAATGCTGAATATCACACTGATTATACATTTGAAAATGTTGCTGTTACAGTAGGGGGGAAATTCTCTTTATATGCAGTTGCCCAAACGATCCTTGATCCGGGCGATGAAGTCTTGATCCCTTTGCCATATTGGGTCAGCTATAGCGAACAAGTCAAATTGGCTGAAGGAAAACCAGTCTTTGTATTGCCTGAGACTGGAAAATTAAAGGTAACGGTAGCCGATCTTGAAGCTAAACGAACAGAAAAGACGCGGGCCGTGATCATCAACTCGCCGCAAAACCCTTCTGGTGTCATTTACACTAGAGCTGAGCTAGAAGCGATCGGAAATTGGGCCGTAAAAAATAATATCTGGCTAATTGCTGATGACATGTATAATAAGTTAGTTTATAATGGAAACAGCTTTGTTTCTTTAGTTGAACTTTCAGAAGCAATCAAGCAGCAAACGATATTGATCAACGGTTTTTCTAAGACATACTCGATGACCGGATGGCGTGTTGGTTATACCTTGGCGAATAAAGAATTGATCGCTAAATTAGGGACTGTAGTCGGACATGCGACTGGCAATCTTTCGGCAGTCAGCCAATATGCAGCTTTAGCAGCTTTACAACAAGACCAATCTTGCGTTGAGAAGATGCGTCAAGAGTATGAAACGCGGTTAAATGAGATCTATCCTTTAGTGGAGAAGATCCCCGGTTTTGAGTTGACAGCTAAGCCAGAAGGGGCCTTTTATCTATTCCCTAACATTCAAAAGGCTTTAAAAGCAACTGGTTTTAGTGACGCGCCAAGTTTTGCCGATGCTTTATTGAGCGAGACCTTTGTTGCGGTAGTTCCAGGGGAAGCCTTTGGCATGCCGGGCCATATTCGCCTGAGTTATGCAACTTCACTGGAAGATCTGCGTGAGGCGATCGTGCGGATAGAGAAATTTGTTGAAAAATATAGTAAATAAAATAGGAGGAAAAATTTAGTGGAAACTATCAGTATTATTAACGCTAAAGACTATGTCGACCAAAAAGTAAGAATCGGAGTTTGGTTGACTAATAAGCGCTCCAGCGGTAAAATCGCCTTTTTACAGCTGCGCGACGGAACAGCTTATTTTCAAGGAGTCGTAGTTAAGAATAATGTTTCTGAAGATGTATTCAAGCTTGCCAAAGAAGTAAGACAAGAAGCAAGTATGTACGTCACAGGTACGATCCATGAAGATACACGCTCACACTTTGGCTATGAGATCGAAATTGAAGATATTGAACTGGTAGGTCAAAGTGAAGACTATCCGATCACTCCTAAAGAACACGGGACAGATTTCTTGATGGATCATCGTCATCTTTGGTTGCGCTCGAAGCGTCAATTTGCGATCATGAAGATCAGAAACGAAATGATCCGTGCAACTTATGAATTCTTCAACAAGGAAGGTTTCATCAAGTTAGATTCACCGATCTTGACCGGTAGTGCTCCTGAAGGCACAACAGAATTGTTCCATACTGAATATTTTGAAAAAGATGCTTATCTTTCACAATCAGGTCAGCTTTATGCTGAAGCTGGAGCAATGGCTTATGGTAAAGTCTTTACTTTCGGGCCAACATTTAGAGCGGAAAAATCCAAGACACGTCGTCATTTGATCGAATTTTGGATGATCGAACCAGAAATGGCATTTATGCATCAAGAAGAGAGCTTAGAGATCCAAGAACGCTATATTGCTTACTTGGTTGAAAAAGTACTTGAAAATTGTGACTACGAACTTGATATTTTGGGTCGAGATAAGGAAGTCCTCAAGCGCTATACGCAATTACCTTACCCACGCATTTCCTATGATGATGCGATCAAATTATTGCAAGAATCAGGTAAATTCCCAGATGTAAAATGGGGCGAAGATTTCGGTTCGCCAGAAGAAACTTATTTGGCAGAACACTTCAACAAGCCTGTGTTTGTGTTGAACTACCCTAAAGCGATCAAACCATTCTACATGAAGCCACATCCAACTAGAGAAGATCTCGTTGTGTGTGCTGACTTATTAGCGCCAGAAGGTTATGGTGAGATCATCGGCGGTTCTGAACGTGCAACAGATACTGAATATCTAGCAAAACAAATTGAAGATGCAGGTTTAAATAAAGCTGATTATGAATGGTACTTAGATCTACGTCGCTACGGTAGTGTACCACACTCTGGCTTTGGACTTGGTTTGGAACGTGCGGTAACTTGGATCACAGGTGAAGACCATATCCGGGAAGCTATTCCATTCCCACGTTTATTAAACCGGATCTACCCATAATAGTTGGTGAGCTGCGGGACATGACAGAGCGTTGTGTCCTGTTTTTTTACTTAAAAAGGAAGATCGAGATGGATAAAATACTACAAAAATATTTAGCTGCTGGGCAAATGACAGTATCCAATCTATTGTTAAATAATTATCGTCAGTTAGGACTAGATGAAGCTGAGTTTATCTTGATGTTGCAGATCATGAGTCGAACGCAGCAGGGAAAAGCGATCGATCTAACTGAACTTTCACAAAGCATGCAGCTTGATACGAGTAAGCTGGGAAATTTATTGCGTAATTTGATCGAAAAAAAATTTCTTAGATTAACAACAGCCACAGATGCGGCGGGACGTAAGTATGACAAATATGATTTTACGCTGCTTTACGAGAAATTATTTGCTTTAGAACAAAATGAAGTAACGGCTGAACTGACACAAACTGAAACGACCAGTAAGCAAGAAGTTTATAAAAATATCGAGGTCGAATTTGGGCGTCTCTTGACTCCGATGGAACTGCAAACGATCGATAGTTGGCTCAATACAGAGAATTATGCACCTGAATTGATCGTTTTGGCTTTACGTGAGGCCGTTTTAAATCAGGTCTACAGCTTGAAGTATATTGATAAGATCTTATTGAGCTGGGAAAAGCAAAATATCAAAACTAGTGCTGATGTGCAACGGTTACGCCAAAAGCGGCGGCAAGAATTGGCGCAAAAAGAACGTCCTACAGTGCCTAAGCAAAATAAAGCTAAGCCAAGTATTCCAATGTATGATTGGTCAGGAGGGATCGATGATGCTCAATAGTGAAGAAACGACACGTGCGATCGAAGTTATGGGGGAAATGTTTCCCAATGCCACAACATCGTTGACTAAGACAGATCCGTATCACTTTATGCTTTCGGTGATATTGAGTGCCCAAACTACTGACAAAGCAGTTAATTTAGTTACACCGGCTTTATTTGAACGTTATAAAACTCCGGTGGACTTAGCTAATGCGAGTCAAGCAGAAGTTGAGAGTTATATCAAAACGATCGGTCTATATCGCAACAAGGCGCGCTTTTTGATCAAATGCTCACAGGAACTAGTTGAACGCTTTAATGGGGTCGTCCCTAAGACTAGAAAAGAACTGATGAGCTTAAGTGGGGTCGGCCGCAAAACAGCAGATGTAGTTTTAGCCGAATGTTTTGGGATCCCAGCATTTGCGGTCGATACGCATGTCAGCCGCGTTGCTAAACGGTTAGGGATGGTCCCAGCTGATAGTGATGTTTTAACGATCGAAAAGATCCTAATGCAAAAAGTCCCACAAGATCTATGGATCAAAGGGCATCATCGGATGATATTTTGGGGTCGCTACCAATGTATGGCCCGAAATCCGAAGTGTAGTTCTTGTCCCCTATTAGATATTTGTCCAGAAGGCCGCTCAAGAGTGTAAAAACCGAACATAATTAGTGATAAAGATATGGTTTTAATAAAAAAACAAACAACATAATGAATTTTTATAAAAAATATGGTAAATTATTAACTGGCATAAAAATTCTATGGAGATGGTGAATTTGAAAAAGTTAAAAGTATATCGTTTGTCACTTGGGTGGCAGATCATCTTAGGCCTTTTGATCGGGATCGGTTTAGGAGTCATATTTACAGATGATAAAGGATTTATCAAATTTGCAAATGGACTCGGATCGACTTTTATCAATATGATCTCGATGATCGTTTTACCGATCGTCTTTTCGAGTTTAGTTGTTGGGATCGCTAATATGGGCGATATCAAAAAGTTAGGGCGGATCGGACTAAAAACTTTGATCTATTTTGAAGTATTATCAACGATCGCCTTTATCGTTGGGATGTTAGTTTCTAATCTTTCAAAGATCGGCTATATGCTCGATCTAAGTAAATTATCGCAAGTTGATATCTCGACATATGTGAAGACCGCTAAACAAGCTTCACATAGTGGATTAGGGTCGATCTTGATGTCGATCGTACCATCTAATTTCTTTGATGCCTTAGCGACGGGGCAAATGTTACCTGTGATCTTCTTTTCCTGTTTATTTGGCTTAGGGATCGCAGCAATTGGTGAAAAAGGCAAGATCTTATTACAATTTTTCCAAGCTGTAGCAGAAGTGATGTTTAAGATCACTGGTTGGATCATGCATTTTGCTCCATTTGGGGTCGCTGGTCTGATCGGGGCTACCGTAGCTCAATTGGGTCTTGAATCCTTGAAACCATTGGGATTATTTATCGTAATGTCCTATGTAACGATGATCTTCTTTATTTTAGTAGTTTTAGGGATCACTTCACGGATCTTTGGTTTTAGGATCATGGACCAATTGCGAGTTGTCAAAGATGAGCTGGTCTTAGCATTTACAACGGCTAGTTCAGAAGTAACATTACCGCGCTTGATGGAAAAAACGCAAAAATTGGGTGTTGACCAAGCGATCAGTTCGTTTGTTATTCCGACCGGTTATACCTTTAACTTGGACGGATCGGCGATCTATCAATCATTAGCAGCTATCTTTTTAGCCCAAGCTTATCACATTGATCTTTCATTGAGTCAACAATTGACGTTATTATTAGTTTTAATGATCACTTCTAAAGGGATGGCAGGCGTTCCTGGGGCATCATTTGTTGTCTTACTAGCAACAGTCTCAACGATCGGGGTTCCAGTTTCTGGGTTGGCTTTGATCGCCGGGATCGACCGTTTAGTTGATATGGGTCGGACAGTTGTCAATGTTGCGGGGAATGTTACTGCAACATTGATCATTGGTAAATCCGAAAATGAATTTGATCAAGCAAAACATGATGAATATGTAGCATCTTTTAAACAAAAATAAGCCTAAAAAATCGGTATCTGCGAAATAGATACCGATTTTTTAGTGTGCATTTTTGTGTAAAAAAACACTTCCCACATTTCTGTAGGAAGTGTTGTACGGATCATTTCTTAAGTTGACGACCCGCTTTTTATTGTGGTGGATTCCCACCGTCTGTTGTTCGAGGCTCAGTAGATGAGCTAGGTTCAGCGGGTGGGGTAGAATTTGTTGAACTTGAATTATCGTCGGCCGGTTGAGAAGATTGACTTGACGATTGACTCTCAGAGCTACTTGAGCTTGAAGAAGATTCTGATGAACTTTCTGAGCTAGATGAACTTTCCGAACTGGAAGAAGATTCAGACGATGAACTCGAAGTTTCTGAAGAACTTGAGCGACTGGAACTTGAACTGTCAGAAAGTTCTGAGCTTGGAGCAGCAGAACCAGCTAAATAAAGTTCACGAACACCATTGATATAGCGAACATAGACGTTGCTTGGTTTGCGCCAATCGGTGTTAGTCTTACCTTGTGACATGTAGGTCATGATGCTCTTATAGAAAAGCGATGCTAAAGCAACTGAATTGTTATCCAAGTAATTACCGGCTTCGTATTGGTGGTCATAGCCGACCCAAACGGAGACAGAGTAGTGTTTAGTATAACCGTTGAACCAAGAATCCATTACAGCATTATCAGGGAATTTAGCCGAGATATCAGATGGATAGGCGTTGGTCCCAGTCTTACCGGCTTGATATAGACCGCTGATATTAGCTCGTGTACCCGTTCCTTCAGGTGAAGTAATAACGCCCTTGAGCATATCAGTGATCATATAAGCAGTTGATGACTGCATGACTTGTTTACCAGAGCTTGAAAATTCTTTACGTTCGCCATCACCAGTCACGATCTCTTTGATATATTGTGGTTGGTAATACGTCCCACCATTAGCAAAGGCTGCATAGGCAGCAGCATTTTGTAAGGTCGAAGAAGGTAACCCGATACCGTTTTGATATTCTAAGGTCTTATCGTAATCAAAGCCCATTTGTGAAATAAAGTTTTGAGCTTTCGTGATCCCCACTGCGGCTAAAGCCCGGATCGCAGGGACGTTACGTGATTCGATCAAAGCTTGGCGCATCGTCATCAAACCTTTATATTGGTGGTCAAAATCGTATAGCTGGATATTTGTTCCAGGATAAACATAGCGGTTATCTTTGATCGGATGATACGTAGCCCAATCGAGATATTCGATCGCAGGTGCGTAATCCATCAAAGGTTTAGCCGTAGAACCATTCGTCCGATCAGTTTGAACTGCCCGGTTGAGTCCAAAGGTGACATCGCCAGTCTTACGTCCCCCGAGCATTGCGACCACGTTACCATTATCAGGGTCGATCACGGTCGAAGCGACTTGGATATTGTCATCTGGGAAGTTCAAATATTCATCGCTATTTGCGATCTCATAGAGACGCTTTTGGATCGTCATGTCTAAATTAGTATAGATCTGTAAGCTGTCTTTATAAGGATCGTAGCCTTTTTTCTTAGCTTCTTCGATAACTTGTTTGACATATGGATCAGCGATCTTTTCAGTTGAGGTCACAGTCTTTGAAGTGCTTTTCTCTACTAGACCAGTGGTGATACTTTCTTGTTTAGCTTCGTTAGCTTGAGCTTGGGTGATCTTTTTGTTAGCGACCATCGCATTTAAAACATCATTCCGCCGCTTTTTAGCAAATTCTGGATTGGTATAAGGATTATAAGAGGATGGGGCATTGGGGATCCCGGCGATCAAAGCTGTTTGAGCTAAGTCTAATTTATCCAATGTTTTACCAAAATAGTATTTAGCCGCGGTCTGCATCCCGTAACAGCCATCACCCATGAAGACCTTATTGACATAGAAAGTCAAGATCTGATCTTTGCTGTATTGGCGGTCCATATTGATCGCTAGCCAAGCTTCTTGGGCTTTACGCTTGATCGTTTGGTCGGAGCGTTTAGTTGAGAAGTAGGAGAGCTTGATCAATTGTTGATCTAATGTACTCCCACCTTGTAGACCAGCTGACCCCGATGCGTTAGACATTGCAGCTGAGACGATCCGCCATGGGTCGACCCCATGATGTTTATAGAAACGACGGTCTTCGATCGAGATGACCGCATCTTTTAATTGTTGTGGGATGTCTTTTTCTGCAACATAAGTCCGATTTTCAGTCCCTAAAGACATGATCTTTTTGCCATTTGAATCATAAATGACCGTTGAACCAGCACTTTCTAGCTGTTGCTCGCTTAATTTAGGAGCACTGCTTGCGTAGACAAAAAAGATGGTGACCCCGACCACTAGAGCAGCTACTAAAGCGGCTGCTAGGGATAATAAGATCTTGAGCCACATTGGTTTTTTGCCAGCGCGTGAAGCTTTTTTCTTACCGCTACGCTTTAAACGGCCATTTTTTTTCGGACCATTTGTGCGCGAGTATTTAGGATTTTTATCCATAACGATACTGCTACTATATAAATGTGGAATCATAAAATATATGATCAGAAAGAATATAGCGTTCCTTTCTTAATTTTAGGTACTACAATTATAGTGATAAAGTGTAGTTTAGGCAAATTGCCTGACTGGATTGTTGTAAGTATCAGTCACACATTTTTAACTTTCTAACTGATATAGTTAACCGTATTTATCCACTAGGGAAACATTGAACTACTTTTCAAGTAGTAGGTCAACGTATTTTAGATATGGGATGCGTGGTTGGAGTGCATAATCGATCTCAAAGCCATCGCGTTCGATCACTGCTTTAGGGATCGATTTGCGCCCAGTCGCTTGGGCATCCCAATAATCAAATAAAATATCGGCTGGCATCAAAAACACCTGGTCAGTTGTGACGAATTTAACGATCGTAAAGCAGATACCAGCCTGATCTTGACAAGCTTTCATGTGTTTTATCTGGTGAGCATGAAAGTTACTGAGCGGAAAAGAGGTCTTATTTTTAGTCTCTTTTGCTTCAAAATCAAGATAATGGCCACGATAGACACCGTTGTAATCAGTAGTAGAAGCCTGTTTGAAATAAGCTTTTTTGATCACTGCGGCACTACGTTTGGGATAATAAACATCAACGATCTGGATCGGTGTCGGCTTTTTGTGAATGACCGCGATCCCAGCTGAAAGATAGTATTTATTGCTTTCGTTTATTTCATCTTCTAACGACATTCCGCGCTTTCCATAAATAGTATTGTTGGCGCGGCTTTTTTTACTCGCACTATTTTTAGTAGTGAACAAGCCGCCGTTTGGATAGTGGATTGCCATAGATAAATATCACGCTCCTATCCGGTTAATTATAACAAATTTAAACAGTTATTGGCAAAAAGTTGGGTAAAATTTAAAGCAAATAATTTGTGGTATCATAAGATAAAGAAAATATTTTGGCGAGGTGAAACACGTGCGTTTATGGGTAAGTGGCTATCGAAGTTATGAATTGGGGGTCTTTAAACTAGATGACCCTAAGATCGAAGTATTAAAGTATTATTTACGTAAAATTTTTATGCAAAATGCTGATCTAGGGCTTGAATGGATCATTTCTGGGGGACAGTTGGGGATCGAACAGTGGGCATTAGAAGAAGCAGTTTCTTTTACACAAGAATATGTCGGGATCAAGACAGCACTGATGTATCCCTATACAGAATTTTCCAAAAATTGGCAGGAAGATAAACAGATACATCTAGCACAGTTAGAACAACAAGTTGATTTTTGTGCAAGTGTCAGTAAACGGCCATATAGTTCGCCAGTGCAGTTGAAAAATTATCAGCAATTTATGTTAGAACATACGGATAAAGCAGTCTTGATCTATGACCAAGAGCTTCCCGGGAAGCCAAAATTTGACTACGAAGCGATCAAACGTTATCAGCAAGCACATGCTTATGAGCTTGAAGTGATCGATATGTATCAGCTTCAAGATGAGGCAGAACAGTATTTGGAACAAAAGAATGACCGTTAAAAAATATACAAAAATTTATATTTACAAGTACCAAACGATTATGCTATAATAAGGGACGTTATGAGTTAAGTTCCTAATATGTAAATGAGGTGCAGTTTCGATGGAAAATGTAAATCTTACGCCTAAGGACATCGTAAATAAGAATTTTTCACGCGGTCTACGCGGTTATGACTCGAATGAAGTCGATGAATTTTTGGATCAAGTTATCCAAGATTATGAAGCATACGCTAAAGAAAATCAACGTCTTCAAATGGAAAATGATCGTTTAGTAAGCAAAGTCGATGAATTGACGAAGCAAGTTGCGGTCGGTTCTTCGGGTCAAACCGCTCGTCCAACGACGAATATGACTAATATGGATGTTTTAAAGCGGTTGTCTAACTTAGAGCGACATGTTTTTGGTGCTCAACTTAATGATGATGACGATCGTAGTAATCGTTTTTAAATAAGTAAATAATGTGTAGTCTTCTGGTAATCGCGGTCTATTTTATATAGGCTGAGGAAAGTCCAAGCTTGCACAGGCTGCGATGCCTGTAGTGATCGTGCTTGCTGAAAAAATAAGGCAAGGTACCATTTTGATGGTAACGGCAGATAAAAGGGCTAAAGTCATTTGACCATGTCCGAGTAGTCTTGAAAAGTGCCACAGTGACGAAGCAATAGTGGAAACATTATTGGTGGAACGCGGTAAACCCCACGAGCAGGTAACCCAAACTTTGGTAGGGGCGCTTCATGACGGAAATGAACTAATCATGGGGGCGAGTTATCTAACTCGGAGATAGATGATTACCACCGATTTTAGCTCCTGGGCTAAATGACGTACAGAACGTGGCTTATAGAGGACTACATATTCAGGAAATGACTAGGGCGGAAGGAAACTTTTGTCCTAGTTTTTTTAATGTAAAAATCAATTTATTAAATCTATGCTCAGACAGAAAGGAAGCATTATGAAGAAATACAACTTACTAGCAACTTGTGCTGCTGGGATCGAAGCGATCACAGGAAACGAATTAAAGCACCTCGGCTATCAAGTGGCCGTTGAAAACGGGCGAGTTCGCTATCAAGGAACGGTAGAAGATATCATCAATACCAATCTCTGGTTACGTACAGCTGACCGGGTCAAGATCATCATTGGTGAATTCAAAGCCACGACTTTTGATGAACTTTTTGAAAAGACAAAGGCATTGCCTTGGGATGAATATTTACCATTAGATGCGAATTTCCCAGTTGCTGGAAAATCACAAAAATCTAAATTGCACAACGTTCCCAGTGTACAAGCGATCGTAAAAAAAGCGATCGTTGAAAAGCTTTCATCGGTATATCATCGCCGGTCATTTTTACCGGAAACAGGGGCTAAATATCCTTTAGAAGTTGCATTGAATAAAGATAAGGTCTTATTGACGTTAGATACGACTGGAAGCAGTTTGTTCAAACGGGGTTATCGTGTTGGTAAAGGGGGCGCTCCTTTGAAAGAAAATATGGCAGCAGCGCTCGTTTTATTAGCGCATTGGTATCCAGAAAAGCCTTTTGTCGATCCGGTATGTGGTTCAGGGACTTTACCGATCGAAGCGGCCATGATCGGGCACAATATCGCACCAGGCTTCAATCGTGATTTTGTTTGTGAAACATGGGATTGGATGCCGGCTGGCTTGAGCGAAGAATTACGGGCTAAAGCCGAACAAGAAGCTAATTATGATATCGAACTTGATATCTGTGGCTACGATATTGATGGTAAGATGATCGAGATCGCTAAGCAAAATGCGATGGAAGCTGGATTATCCCATAGTATCAAGTTCAAACAATTGGCTGTCAAAGATTTTAAGACTGATAAAGAATACGGTGTGATCGTGGCTAATCCGCCCTACGGTGAACGTTTGAGCGATGAGGCTGGCGTGCATAAGCTCTATCAAGAAATGGGGGATCTTTACCGTCCATTAACGACTTGGAGCAAATATATCTTGACTAGTGACTTAGCTTTTGAACAATATTATGGGCAAAAAGCGACTAAGCGACGCAAGCTTTATAATGGTACTTTAAGAACTGATCTATTCCAATATTGGGGCCAAAAAAAGCCTCGCAATTAGGCTTTTAAAGCTTGTAAAGCGAGGTTATGCGCGCCGGCGTTTTGCTTGTCAGGGATCCACTGAGCGATAACAAGCGGGAATTTTTCTTGGAGTGCGAGTAGCTTTGTCAACTCAGGGGCAAATGACTTACTATAGCGTTTGTCTAAGCTATCGATCACGATCTTACTATCGGAGTAAAAGAAGACATTTTGCGCATTCGGAAAGTGTCGAAGCAAATATTCAAAACCTAAGATAGCAGCTTCAAATTCAGCTTGATGATTATTTGAGGCTGTTATCTTTTGTTTGATTTGGTGTTGTTTTTGCTCAGCGATAACTAAGATCCCAGCCGCACTATGTGTTTTGTTTGTTGCGGCATCGGTGTATAATTTTACCATGGACTGTGCTCTTTTCTTAATTAATTGTTAAATTACCACTTCAATAAACAAGTGGTCCTCTTCAAATTGTAAAATTAAAAGAAACTTAGTGCAACGGAAAGGTGTTTTTTCTGTGGAACAAAAATTTTATTGTCAACCTGATATTCCTAGTTCGATCACATGTTGGTCCTATACTTTTATGATCTTTTTATTGAGTTTGTTCTTATGGTTAGAGATCACAGTTTTTCAGATCTGGACCGCAATTGCTTTTGTGATCTTTGTGCTAGTCACTGCGATCCAATTGTGGCGACGCCAATTAGTTATTACAGACCGCGAAGTGAGATTCAAGTGCGTTTTATCTTTAAATGATAAGATCATTGCTCGTAACGATATCAAAGCAGTCGTGGCTACGAAATGCCAATTGAAGATCACTGATCAATATCGGACTTATTCAGTTTTGATGTTACCTAAAAGCAAAGAAAAGTGTCTAGAATTGTTAAAATAGTTCGCTTTTAGTTTGTTTAAATTATGTTTATTAGCTTTTTTATAAAAACTAATGACAAAACACGAAATATGTTTTATACTGGTCTTAAATTCATCAGGAATTAGCTATAAGATACAGGTAAAAAAGAAAGGAAAAGCTATATTTATCATTTTGATGATATAGTCGTAAGCGTAAACGTGAAAGATATTGAAATTGCACAACAAAGTGAGATGTTACCGATCGTTGAGGTCGCTAAAAAAGCGGGTCTAAGTGAACAAGAGATCGAACAATATGGTCAATATAAAGCAAAGATCAAATTACCATTAGCTGACCGTCCAAAGACTAAAGAAAAGTTGATCTTAGTGACGGCTGTCAATCCAACGCCGGCTGGTGAAGGAAAATCGACGGTGACTGTTGGTTTAGGCGATGCCTTGAGTTTAGCAGGCAAGAAAACAATGATCGCCTTGCGCGAACCATCTTTAGGACCTGTGATGGGGATGAAAGGTGGTGCAACTGGTGGGGGCTATTCTCAAGTAGTTCCAATGGAAGATATCAACTTGCATTTCACCGGTGACATGCATGCCTTGACGACGGCCAATAATACTTTAGCAGCCTTGATCGATAATCATATCTATCAAGGTAACAAGCTAGGTATCGACCAGCGCCGGGTCATCTGGAAACGCGTATTGGACATCAATGATCGCGCCTTGCGTCATGTGGTCATCGGCCTTGGTGGGGTCGTCCAAGGGATCCCGCGTGAAGACGGTTTTGATATCACGGTAGCTTCAGAAATGATGGCGATCTTATGTTTAGCCAAAGATATCGCTGATCTCAAGAAACGCTTAGGGCAGATCGTGATCGGTTATACTTTTACCAAGGAACCGGTGACAGTTGACGACTTAGGCGTGACAGGTGCGATCGCCTTGTTGTTAAAGGATGCCTTGAAACCAAATCTAGTTCAGACCTTAGCGCATACCCCAGCGATCATCCATGGTGGACCTTTTGCTAATATCGCCCATGGTTGTAACAGTGTGTTAGCAACGAAGACAGCTTTGCAGTTAGCTGACTATACGATCACTGAAGCTGGTTTTGGAGCTGATCTTGGGGCTGAAAAATTCTTAGATATCAAAGTACCTCAGTTAGGCAAGGCGCCAAATACGATCGTGATCGTGGCTACAGTACGCGCTTTGAAGATGAACGGTGGCGTGGCCAAAGACCAACTCGATCATGAAGATCTAGTGGCTTTAGAAAAAGGCTTTGCTAATTTGAAGCGTCATATTCAAAGTATGAAACAATATGATATTCCTGTAGTTGTTGCGATCAATAAGTTTACAGCAGACACTTCAGCCGAATTAGACTTGTTAGTTGAGCTTTGCGCTAAAGAAGACACTACCGCCGTTGTTGCCGATGTGTGGGCTAAAGGTGGGGCTGGTGCCAAAGAATTAGCTCAAGCTGTGATCGCTAGCTGTGATCAAGTTACTGAACCTAAACGTTTGTATGCGGCTGATGATAGCGTTGAAGACAAGATCAAGCAGATCGTAACTAAGATCTATGGTGGTAAAGATGTTGAATTCAGTCCGAAAGCCTTACGCCAATTAAGCGAGTTCAAAACTCTTGGTTGGGATAAATTACCTGTATGTATGGCTAAAACACAGTATTCACTTTCTGACGATCCTAAATTGCTTGGGGCCCCAACTGATTTTACGATCCATGTGCGTGAATTTGTACCTAAATTAGGGGCAGGCTTTATCGTAGCCTTGACCGGTAATGTTTTAACGATGCCTGGTCTGCCAAAAGTTCCGGCTGCGATGGGGATGGACCTAGCAGATGATGGTACGATCACGGGCTTATACTAAAATAGTTTGCAATTTTCTGAAAAATGGAGTCTGATAGGTCAGATCAGCTTTAAAAGGCATCAGCAGTGGTGCCTTTTTTGTTTGAATAATTGTCTAACAACGATTTTTACGTTAAGATTGAAATGAAAGATTTTTTAGTCATTAGTTTAGAAGGGTTATGGATCGGATGACGTTATATATTTGTTTGATGGTCGCGGTAGTTTTATCCGACCAGTTGTTGAAATTTTATATTCAGCAAAATGTTCCACTTAATCTTAGCTATGAAGTTATTCCAGGTGTCCTATCGATCGGGTATGTGCAAAATTTCGGAGCGGCTTGGAGCATGTGGTTAGGTCAAAGATGGTTACTAAGTATTATTTCACTGGTAGCTTTAGTGATCTTTGGCTATTATTTTAAGAAATTATACTATAACTGGGGCTATGGCCTCGGCTTTTCACTGTTGATCGGTGGAACGCTCGGAAATTTACTTGATCGTCTTTTCTCTGGATACGTGGTCGATATGTTTGAATTGGATTTTATCAATTTTCCAATCTTCAACATTGCTGATTGCGCCTTGACTTTAGGTGTGATCGTAATTTTGATCACGATGCTAAAAGATGATGAAGGGATAGTTTAAATCTATAAAGAAGGATGATAATGAATTGGTAGAAGCAACGATCACTACACAGACAGGAAGGTTAGATAAAGTTTTAACGACCGTCTTTCCGCAGTATTCGCGGTCTCAGATCCAGCAATTATTGGAGCAGGGCAATATTTTAGTCAATGAGACGCAACAAAAGGGTAAATATAAGGTCAAAGCGGGCGATAAGATCAGTTTGACTGAACCGGAGATCAAAGAGCTCGCAGTCGAACCCGAAAATATCGCTTTAGACATCGTTTATGAAGATGATGATGTGATCGTGGTCGATAAGCCACAAGGAATGGTCGTGCATCCGGCACCTGGGCATGAAGACCATACGTTAGTCAATGCTTTGCTATATCATTGCCCGCTTTCAACGATCAATGGAACTTACCGCCCAGGGATCGTGCACCGGATCGACAAAGATACTTCAGGGCTCTTGATGGTCGCTAAAAATGATCAAGCACATCGCAGTTTGGCTAAGCAATTAAAAGATAAGACTAATTTACGTGAATACATCGCTCTTGTTCATGGACGGATCAAAGAAGATTCGGGAACGATCAAAGCTCCGCTCGCACGTAGCCCTAAGGATCGTAAAAAACAAGCTGTTGTTTCTGGTGGTAGAGATGCCGTGACGCATTTTAAAGTCTTGAAACGCTATCAAGACTACACCTTGGTAAGTTGTCGCTTAGAGACTGGTCGAACCCACCAGATACGTGTGCATATGAAATATATCGGTCATCCGCTAGTTGGTGACCCGCTGTATGGTCCAAAGAAGACGTTAAAAGGCAAGGGGCAGTTTTTGCATGCCGCTAAATTAGGCTTTGCCCATCCCAAAACGGGTGAATTTTTGACTTTTGAAGCTCCACTGCCAGAAATTTTTGAAAAACAACTAGCATATCTTGACAAAACAAACGAAATCAAGTAAATTATAAATAAATAAGTGAGTCCTTTAAGAATAGTCCAGAGAGGCTAGCAAGGTACGGTTCGATATGCCCACGCTATCAGTGGGCCTGTTTAGCGCTAGTCTTGAAGTGTATTCTTTGAGGCTAGCGTTTTTTTAATATCCTAGGGAGGTTTTTACTTTGGTAAAAGAAGTGAGCGATGCAATTACGATGAAACGAGCATTAACACGGATGACTTATGAGATCATTGAAAAGAATAAAGGGGTAGACGGGATCGTTTTAGTCGGGATCAAGACCCGCGGCATTTATTTAGCCAAACGGATCGCAGCGCGCTTGCAACAATTAGAGGATGTTACGATCCCGGTAGGCGAATTAGATATTTCCTTATATCGTGATGATGTCCATCATGATCCTGAAGCCAAGCATGAACCGATCGTAAAAAATAGTCAAATCGGCTTTGATATCAATGACAAGCATGTTATTTTAGTTGATGATGTGTTATTTACTGGAAGAACGATCCGCGCGGCTTTAGATGCTTTGATGGATCAAGGTCGACCAAAGACGATCAACTTAGCGATCTTGGTCGATCGGGGCCACCGCGAATTGCCGATCCGCGCCGATTTCGTTGGTAAAAATATTCCGACCTCATTAAATGAAGAAGTTTCCGTCTATGTCGAAGAGATCGATGGTAAAGACGGGATCGAATTGAAGACAATCAAATAAAACGACCATTTTAATTGACTCCAGAGAGGGCAAAAAAGGTTGCTAGGCTTAAGTCATCATGGATTAAGTCTACCTTTTAGAGCCCGAAATGTAATGTTTCGGGCTTTTTTTCTTAGAAAAATAGAACGGAGATTATTTTATGTCAGAAAAAGAAGTTTTTAGAAATAAAGATGCACTATTAGATATCAACGATAAGCCGAGTTTTCCGCATTGGTTAGTCTTATCGATCCAGCATCTCTTTACGATGTTTGGAGCCACTGTGCTCGTACCGTTGCTGATCGGTCTGAATCCAAGTATCGCGCTCTTTTGTTCCGGTGTCGGGACGATCGTATACTTGCTGTGTACCAAAGCTAAGATCCCAGCTTATCTAGGCTCGAGTTTTGCTTTTATCATGACGATGCAAGTTTTGATGAAAAACTACGGCTACCCGGCTGTCGGTCAGGGGGCTATCGCAGCCGGATTGGTTTACGTGATCGTTTCTTTGATCGTTGGTAAATTTGGTTCAAGTTGGGTCGATAAATTATTACCACCGGTCGTTGTGGGGCCGATCATCATCGTTATCGGGCTCTCACTTGCTACGACGGCGGCTAATGATGCGATGTTGAACAATTCGAATTACGATCTGAAATTTTTCAGCGTTGCGATCTTTACCTTGCTACTGACGATCGGCTTTAACATCTTCTTACGTGGCTTTCCAAGCATGATCCCCGTTTTGCTTGGGATCATCGGCGGGTATATCTTTGCTGTTATGATGGGGATCGTAGATTTTACAGCTGTTGCTAAGGCTAAATGGTTCACGTTACCAGCATTCGATGTAATGTTTATCAATTATGACTTTAAATGGTATCCTGCAGCGATCTTGGGGATGGCACCGATCGCTTTTGTGACGATGACTGAACATATGGGACATATCATGGTCTTGAATAAATTGACTAAGCGCAATTTCTTCAAAGATCCAGGTTTGAATCGAACGTTACTGGGTGATGGTTTTTCAAGTATTATCGCTGGTTTTGCTGGTGGGCCGCCAACCACTTCTTATGGTGAAAATATTGGTGTTTTAGCCATGTCAAAGGTCCATTCGGTTTGGGTGATCGGAGGTGCAGCCTTCTTTGCGATCGTCTTTAGTTTTTGTGGTAAGATCTCAGCCTTGATCCAATCGATCCCAAGTCCAGTTATCGGTGGGATCTCATTTCTACTCTTTGGGATGATCGCCTCCAATGGTCTACAGATCTTAGTTGATAATAAAGTAAATTATGCATTGAAACGCAACTTAGTGATCACTTCAGTCATCTTAGTCGTGGGTGTCGGCGGAACATACCTTCAATTAGGGAATTTCCAATTGACAAGTATTGCTTTAGCAACGATCTTTGGGATCGGTTTGAACTTGATCTTACCAAAATATGCTTTTAGTGAACGATAAAAATAATCAGTGGAAAGTAAAATGTGGAACTGATATTTGCCAGCAATCTAAGAAAGGAAAACTATAGCACTTTCTAATAACCACATGATCTATAGCCAAAAAGAGCCATGCAACATTTTGTAACAGTCGATAATTTAGATGAAAAACAAGTTTTAGCGTTGATCAAGCGCGCGCAATATTTCAAACAAGGGGGGCGTCCAACGCGTGATCTAAGCGAGGTCTATTGTGTCAATATGTTCTTTGAAGATTCGACTCGGACGCATACGAGTTTTGAAATGGCTGAACGTAAATTGGGGTTGAATGTTTTGCAATTCGACCCTAAGCAAAGCTCAGTCAACAAGGGGGAGACATTATATGATACGTTGTTGACGATGGATGCTTTAGGTGTTGATCTAGCTGTGATCAGGCATTCTCAAAATGAATATTATGCACCATTGATCGCGCTAGCTCCTGACCAAACGCTAGATATCGGGATCATCAATGGCGGGGATGGAAGTGGTCAGCACCCTTCACAATGTCTATTGGATATGTTGACGATCTACGAGCAATTCGGAAAATTTGCGGGCTTAAAGGTGGCGATCGTGGGTGATCTGACGAACTCTCGGGTCGCCAAAAGCAATATGGAGTTATTGCACAAATTGGGAGCGACCGTATATTTCTCAGGCCCAAGTTATTGGTATGATGAAGCCTTTGAAGAATACGGTACTTATCGCCCATTAGATGAATTAGTCGCCCAAGTTGATGTCTTGATGCTTTTGAGAGTGCAACACGAACGCCATGGTGCTACTGAAGAGCAAACTTTTTCAAAAGAGAGTTATCATCAAAAATACGGTTTAACGACTGACCGCTATGCTAAATTAAAAGCTGATGCGATCGTCATGCATCCCGGACCGATCAACCGTGATGTTGAGTTTGACAGTAGCTTAGTTGAGGCGGAAAAATCAAGCTTTAAGGCACAGATGCAAAATGGTGTGTTCATGCGGATGGCAATGTTAGAAAAAGTGATCGAGGGCCGCGAGCTAGGAGGAAAAACAAAATGAAGTTATTACTTAAAAATGGGACAGTTTATCAAGCTGGTAAACTATTAAAAAATGATCTGTTGATCGAAAATGGTGTGATCACAGCCTTAGGTACTGACCTAAAAGCCGATGTCGATCAAGTGATCGATGTGACCGATAAATTAGTTGCTCCTGGTTTAGTCGATGTTCATGTGCACTACCGCGAACCAGGTTTTACTCACAAAGAAACGATCAAAACCGGGAGTTTAGCGGCAGCCCATGGTGGTTATACAACTGTCTGTGCGATGCCAAACCTAGATCCTGTCCCAGACACGCCAGCTAAAGTTACCGCTCAAGTTGCGTTGAATAAGGCTGATGGGGTCGTTAAGATCAAGCAATATGGTGCGATCACAGCGGGCTTAAAAAGTGATGAGCTACTCGATTATGCGGGGATGAAGGCAGCCGGTGCCTTTGCTTTTAGCAATGATGGTTGTGGAGTCCAAACAGCTGGCACGATGTATCAAGCCATGTTAGCAGCTAAAAAACTCAATGTCGCTTTGGTAGCTCATGTCGAAGATAATTCATTGTTGTTCGGTGGAGTGATGAATGCGGGCAAGAAGGCTAACAAATTAGGTCTACCAGGTATTTTGGGGATCAGTGAATCTTCTCAGATCGCACGTGATCTCTTATTAGCCAAGGAAACTGGGGTCCATTACCATGTCTGCCATGTATCGACCAAAGAAAGTGTTGAATTGATTCGCATCGCTAAAAAGCATGGGATCAATGTGACCTGTGAGGTCTCGCCACATCATCTATTGTTGAGTGAAGATGATATCGTCAAAAATGATGGCTTTTATAAAATGAACCCACCGTTGCGGGCTAATGCAGATCAACAGGCTTTGATCGCAGGCGTCTTGGATGGCACGATCGATATGATTGCGACTGATCATGCCCCTCACAGTATCGACGAAAAAACTGGCGATATGCGGACCGCTGCTTTTGGGATCACTGGGAGTGAGACAGCTTTTTCCTTACTGTATACCCAACTGGTAAAGCAACAGCAAGTTTTGACTTTGGAGCAGCTGTTAGATCTCATGTCTAAAAATCCGGCTGAAGCATTCAAGTTTGATGCCGGAAGTATTTTTGCCGGAGCGAAAGCAGATCTTGCTGTTATTGACCTGCAACATGAAACCACGATCATGGAAGCTGATTATTTCTCGATGGGGAAAAATACTCCATTTACGGGTGAAAGAGTTTTTGGACAAACTTACTTGACGATGGTCGATGGTAATGTAGTTTATCAAAAGGAGGATTAGCATGGAGCGCTATTTAGTTTTAGAAGATGGGACAGTATTTGCCGGAAAAGCTTTTGGTTTTGAAGGGCAAACGACCGGAGAAGTTGTTTTTACAACGGGGATGACAGGTTACCAAGAAGCTGTGACCGATCAATCATTTGCCAACCAGATCTTAGTTTTCACCAATCCGTTAATCGGAAATTACGGGGTCAACCTGGATGATTACGAATCGCTCATGCCAAATTGTTGTGGGGTCGTTTGTCGTGAGGTGGCGCGCGTTTCTGACAGTTGGCGCAAGCAAGGGACCTTTGATGATTTCTTAAAGCAAATGCAGATCCCAGGTATCTGTCATATCGATACCCGGGCATTGACTAAGAAATTACGTGAACATGGAACGATGAAGGGATGTTTAGTCGATTCAGTCCACGATATGGCTCATACACTGGATCAGTTGCGGGCAACTGTGCTAAATGATCGGGTCGTGGAACAAGTTTCAACGACTAAACCTTATCCAAATCCAGGTGAAAAGCGCAATGTTGTTCTAGTTGATTATGGACTCAAGCACAGTATCTTACGCGAACTTTCTAAACGTGATTGCAATACGATCGTTCTACCATCAAGTGCAACGGCTCAAGATATCTTGAATTTAAAACCCGATGGCGTCATGTTATCTAACGGACCTGGGGATCCTAAAGACGTCTTACATGCGGTCGAAATGGTCAAAGAAGTCCAAAAACATCTGCCGCTCTTTGGGATCTGTTTGGGTCACCAGATCTTTGCTTTAGCTAACGGAGCTGATACGTACAAGATGAAATTTGGACACCGCGGTTTCAATCACCCGGTTCGTGAGATCGCAACGGGAAGGATCAATTTTACTTCACAAAACCATGGTTATGCAGTCGATCCTGCAACCGTCGATAAAGATGAATTGATCATTACCCACCGTGAGATCAACGATGGCACGGTCGAAGGGTTACGCCATAAGCGCTATAAAGCTTTTAGCGTGCAATTCCATCCCGATGCTGCACCAGGACCACATGATGCAGTCGATCTTTTTGATGACTTTATGCATATGATCGATCAACGAAAGGAAGAAGAAAATGCCTAAACGAACAGATATTAAAAAAATCATGGTTCTGGGATCAGGACCGATCATCATCGGCCAAGCTGCTGAATTTGACTATTCCGGAACTCAAGCTTGTATGGCGTTACGGGAAGAAGGCTATGAAGTAGTTTTGGTCAATTCCAATCCAGCAACTATCATGACCGACACTGATATTGCTGATCGGGTCTACTTAGAGCCATTAACGGTCGAATCAGTTTCACGCATCATGCGCCAAGAATATCCCGATGCCTTATTGCCAACATTAGGTGGTCAGATCGGGTTGAACTTAGCGATTGCCTTGCATGAAAGTGGGATCTTGGATGAACTCGGGATCGAACTTTTAGGTACCAAATTATCTGCGATCGACCAAGCCGAGGACCGCGAAAAATTCAAAGAGTTGATGTTACAGTTAAACGAACCGATCCCAGCTTCAAAGACGGTCAATACAGTAGCCGAAGCCTTAGAATTTGCTGAAATGATCGGCTATCCTGTGATCGTGCGGCCTGCTTTTACGATGGGGGGTACCGGTGGGGGCTTGTGTGATACCCCTGCTGAGTTAGAAGAGATCGCGGCTAATGGTTTGGATCTTTCACCTGCGACCCAATGTTTGATCGAAAAATCGATCATGGGTTATAAAGAGATCGAATTTGAAGTGATGCGCGATTCAGCTAACAATGCAATGGTAGTTTGTTCGATGGAAAACTTTGATCCAGTTGGGATCCATACGGGTGATTCGATCGTGGTCGCCCCAACGCAAACGTTGACCGACCGTGAATACCAAATGTTGCGGGATTGTTCCTTAAAGTTGATCCGTGCGCTCAAGATCGAAGGGGGCTGTAATGTTCAGTTAGCACTTGATCCTAACAGTTTCAAGTATAACGTGATCGAAGTAAATCCACGGGTCTCACGTTCTTCGGCTTTAGCTTCTAAAGCAACTGGGTATCCGATCGCTAAAATGGCAGCTAAGATCGCAGTTGGTCTAACATTAGATGAGATCAAAAATCCTGTTACCCAAACGACTTATGCGGAATTTGAACCGGCTTTAGACTATGTAGTTGCTAAGATCCCACGCTGGCCCTTTGATAAATTCGCACAGGCAGATCGGACCTTAGGAACGCAAATGAAAGCAACTGGGGAAGTTATGGCGATCGGTCGTAACCTAGAAGAAGCGTTGCAAAAAGCCGTTCGCTCACTTGAGATCGATGAAAAAGATCTTTTATCACCACGAGTGGCTAAAGCTTCAGATGAAGAATTGGAGAAGAAATTAGTTCATGCCCAAGATGACCGCCTCTTTTATTTGGCTGAGGCCTTTCGTCGCGGTTATACATTACAAGAAGTTCATGAATTTACTAAGATCAACCTCTATTATTTAGATATTGTAAAACATATCATCGAACTTGAAGCTGAATTAAAGGAGCATCCTAATGAGCTAGCTTGCTTAAAAGAGGCTAAGTATTATGGCTTTAGTGACTATACGATCGCTAAGCTCTGGGATACGACTACAGAAAAGATCCGTGCTTTAAGAAAAGAAAATCAGATCCTGCCTGTCTATAAGATGGTCGACACTTGTGCAGCTGAATTTGAATCACACACGCCATACTTTTACAGTTCATACGATCTTGAAAATGAAAGTCACCCTTCAGCTAAAGAATCGATCCTAGTTATCGGTTCGGGCCCGATCCGGATCGGACAAGGGGTTGAATTTGATTACGCTACGGTCCATAGTGTTAAAGCGATCCAAAAGCTAGGCTATGAAGCAATCGTGATGAATTCTAATCCTGAAACGGTCTCTACCGATTTTTCAGTCTCTGATAAATTATATTTTGAACCGCTTGATCTAGAAGATGTCTTGAACGTGATCGACCTTGAACAGCCTAAAGGTGTGATCGTGCAGTTTGGGGGCCAAACGGCGATCAATTTAGCGGCTGGTTTAGAAGCAAATGGCGTCAATGTTTTAGGGACTGCAGTTGCTGATCTTGACCGCGCTGAAGATCGTGAGTTATTTGATCAAGTTATTAAACAACTTGGCTTAAAACAACCTGTGGGTAAGACGGCAATGTCAGAAGCAGAAGTCCTAGCGTGCGCCCATGAGATCGGTTATCCCGTTTTAGTTCGTCCAAGTTACGTGCTTGGCGGGCGGGCAATGGAGATCGTTAATAACGATGAAGAATTGACCCAATACTTAGCTGAAAATGCATATTTAGCCAAAGAACATCCGATCTTGGTCGATGCGTACCTTGAAGGCTATGAATGTGAAGTCGATGCGATCTGTGACGGTAAGGATGTCTTGATCCCAGGTATCATGGAGCATATCGAACAAGCCGGGGTCCACTCAGGTGATTCCATGGCGGTATATCCAGCGCAAAGCTTTGATCAAAATGTCAAAGATCAAATTGAAGATGCAACTAAGAAATTAGCTGTTGCTTTGAAGTGTATCGGGATCATGAATATCCAATTCATCGTGCATAAAGGTGAAGTTTATGTTCTTGAAGTAAATCCACGGGCTAGTCGGACGGTACCATTCTTGAGTAAGATCACTGATATCAAGATGACTCAAGTGGCTACTCAAGTCATCTTAGGCAAGACTTTGAAAGAACTCGGTTATGATTCGGGGATCTATCCTGAATCTGAAATGATTCATGTCAAAGCCCCAGTCTTCTCCTTTAATAAACTGGCCGATGTTGATAGTTTGTTAGGACCAGAAATGAAATCAACGGGTGAAGTCATGGGTAGTGATCATAGCTTTGAAAAAGCACTTTACAAAGCCTTTATTGGAGCTAACATGAAGTTGCCAGCTAACGGGAGCGTCCTATTTACGGTCAAAGACAAAGATAAACAACAAGCCTTAGCTTTAGCGAAACGTTTTGCCAAGATCGGCTATCGGATCTTTGCGACTGCGGGCACAGCCGAATTTTTAAATGAAAATGGTTTGCATACCATGACTGTTGCCAAGATCGGACAAGCTAAACCAGGGATCTTAGATGTTTTACAAAATAATGAAGTTGATATCGTGATCAACACGATGGATCATGACCAAGAAAAAGTGTCTGATGGTTTCGTGATCAGACAAACTGCGATCGAGCACAATATTGCTTTGTTGACATCATTTGATACTGTGGATGCTTTACTGAAAGCTTTAGAAAATCGTTCATTCTCGACGACAGCATTATAAAGGGAGGTCAATTATGTCAAGGTTAGCAGTCAATTTACCAGGTTTAGATCTAAAAAATCCTATCATGCCAGCAAGTGGAACTTTTGGCTTTGGGGATGTTGGTGCAGCGCAAAAGTTTAATTTGAATACTTTAGGGGCATTAGTTATCAAAACGACGACACCTGAGCCCCGTGATGGTAATCCTAATCCTAAGATCGCCGTACTGGACAATGGGGTCATCAATGCGGTCGGATTACAAAATCCGGGGATCGCAGCGGTCGTTAATGAGAAATTACCCGCATTGAAACAAGATTATCCCGACTTGCCGGTGTTAGGCAGTGTAGGTGGTTCAACGGTCGAAGATTATGTGGAGGTCGCTAAAAAACTCTCTTATTCTAATTTAGTGACCGCTTTAGAATTGAACATTTCTTGTCCGAATGTACATGAAGGTGGGATGGCCTTTGGGACTGATCCGCAGACCGCAGCTGAATTGACTAAACAAGTCAAAGCTGTTTCTAAGGTACCAGTCTATGTTAAACTTTCTCCCAATGTGACTGATGTAGTGGCGATCGCTAAGGCAGTTGAAGCGGCTGGAGCTGATGGTTTGACAATGATCAATACTTTGATGGGGATGAGTTTGAATTTAAAAACGCGTAAATCGGTCTTAGGCAATTTGACTGGTGGCTTTTCGGGACATTCGATCAAACCGATCGCGATCAGAATGATCTATCAAGTCTCTCATGCAGTAGAGATCCCGATCATTGGGGTCGGTGGGATCAAGAGCGCTAAAGATATCATCGAGATGTATTTAGCTGGAGCATCAGCTGTTCAAGTCGGAACGGCACACTTCTACGATCCTTTGATCTGCCCACATTTAGTTGCGGAATTACCAAAAGTAATGGATGAATTGGGGATCGAAAGTATTGAAAAGTTGATCCAAGAAGTACGGGAGGCTAGAGATAATGAAGCTTAAACGCCCGATCATTGCCCTTGATTTTAATGATGCCCAGCGTACCCTTGATTTTTTACAAAATTTTCCGCAAACTGAGAAGCTTTTTGTGAAGATCGGGATGGAACTGTATTACAGTGCTGGACAAGATCTAGTTAAAGCGGTCTTAACACAAGGACACGATGTCTTTTTAGATCTAAAATGCCATGATATCCCGCATACGGTCGAACGAGCAATGTATGTTTTAGGTCAATTAGGTGTTAGTCTTACCACGACGCATGCTAATGGGGGCAGTGAAATGCTCAAGGCAGCTAAATACGGTCTAGTTGAAGGGGCACTAAAAGCTGGCAAAAAAGAGCCCAAATTATTAGCGATCACTCAATTGACCTCAACTGATGAACGAATGGTCAAAGAAGAACAATTGATCACGGTCGGACTTGATAAGAGCGTGGAAAATTATGCTAAATTGGCGCAAAATGCAGGTTTAGATGGTGTCGTTTGTTCTGGCTGGGAAGCTAATAAGCTAAGAGAAGTTACGGGTCCGGATTTCTTACGGGTCACGCCTGGGATCCGGCTAAAAACCGACAGTTTAGGCGATCAGAAACGGGTCATGACCCCAGATATGGCGGCGCAAAATGGCTCAAGTGCGATCGTTGTTGGCCGTCCGATCACGCAAGCCAAAGAACCCGTGAAGGCGTATCAAGAAATTTTTGAGCTTTGGAACCAGTAAGAAAGGATAAAGTAAATGAAAGAAATCGCAAAAGACTTACTCGAAATTCAAGCTGTAAAATTATCCCCCAATGAACCTTTTACTTGGGCAAGTGGGATCAAAAGTCCGATCTATTGTGATAACCGTTTGACGATCAGCTATCCTAAGATCAGAACAGCGATCGCTAAAGGAATTGCAGAATTGATCAGAGAAAATTATCCAGAAGTTGAGGTGATCGCAGGAACAGCTACGGCGGGGATCCCGCATGCTGCTTGGATCGCCGCTGAGTTAGACTTACCATTAGTCTATGTCCGTTCTAAGCCAAAAGATCACGGACGTAGCAAACAGATCGAAGGTGTTTTGCAACCTGGGGCTAAAACCGTCGTGATCGATGATCTCTTATCGACGGGGGGCAGTGTCTTGAAAGCTGTTCAAGCTGCGCAACATGAAGGAGCCGATGTTTTAGGCGTTGGAGCGATCTTTAGCTATCAATTACAAGCGATCGTTGATAATTTCAAACAAGCAGAGCTGAGTTATTTTACCCTGACTAATTACTCAGAATTATTGGAAGCAGCTGTTGAAGCTAACTATATTTCAACTGCAGAACGTGCAGTCTTAGAAAAATGGCGCCATGATCCTGAAAACTGGTCAGCTAAAGACTAAATGATAAAATGACCATCCAGATACGTTGGATGGTCATTTTAGATTTTTAACTCAGATATGAAAAGCTTTTGTTATACAAAATTTAGGAATATTGGTATAATATACAAGGTTTATTTTTATTAATATAAATACTAAGGCGGTGATTGTTGATGCCTGATGAACAACACAAATATAAACATCATAAGAAGAAAAAACGTTGGTGGAAGTGGGTCTTGATCGCATTGGGGCTCTTTTTACTAGTCGATGCAGTTATCGTAGGCAAACTCTATTTCGATGCCAAAAAAGCTGTCGATGTTACATATAAAGCTGTCAAACATGATGATAAGCGCACCGGCAGTGTCGATTTAGATAACGGACAGCCGTTTTCCGTCCTCTTATTAGGCAGTGATACTGGTGAGTATGGTCGGACTGAACAAGGACGTTCGGATACTATCATGGTAGCCGCTGTTACCCCTAAAAAGACTGAATTATTGAGTATTCCACGGGATACTTTAGTTACGATCGCTGGCCATCCAGGTAATAATAAGATCAATGCAGCTTATTCATATGATGGTGTTTCCGGGGCTTTGAATACGTTGCAAAGCTATTTAGATATTCCGATCGACCATTATATCGAGATCAATATGAAAGGGCTTGAACAGTTGTCAGAAGCGATCGGCCCGGTCAAAGTCGATAATGACTTAGAATTTACTAATTTGGATGTTCATTTTCCTAAGGGAGAAGTCACGATCGATTCCGATAATATCTTAGCTTATACTCGGATGCGTTATGAGGATCCACGGGGCGATTACGGACGTCAATTGCGTCAACGTCAAGTGTTGACGGCTTTAGTGGAAAAAGCAGCTTCGATCGATAGTCTAGCTAAATACCATAGCATTTTGAATGCTATTTCGGCTAGCATGAAAACTGACTTAACATTTGATGATATTAAAGATATCGTAACTAATTATAGTGGGGCTAAAAATATCGATCAGATCCAGCTCAAGGGTAATGGACAAATGATCGATGGCGTCTCATATGAAGTCGTACCAAAGGAAAATTTGGATAAAGTTCAAACTCAATTAAAGCAAACGTTAAAACTTAAATGATTAAAATTAAAGTTGAGAATTAATAAATTCTCAACTTTTTTTCATATACTTCCGTTGAAACTTAGAGTAAGTGATACTATACTGATACTGTGGTACAAATCATAGCAAGATAATTTTTTGTTTATTGTTTTGTGCTTGCGTATTTTAAAATGGTAGATCATGTGGAAGTTATCTACTAGTAGAACGGTAATTTATGGGTGGAAGCATAGATTATCGTTTTTTATTTTATTTTGTGTACTATATTCATTAATTTATCCAAATTTCTAGTAGTTATAGAATTTTTCACTTATAATAGAATTATTACCCTTAGAGAGTTCAAAAAGTTTTAACATTACTATCATAATATAGTATAATTATTTATATAAGGATAAGATATTTGGCATTTGAATTAATGAAGGATAATGCTACGGGAAAGGATATACTTATATGAAGACACAACAAGAAAACATCTTTTCATCAAAGACGTTGACCTATTTCTTGCAATTAGCTGAAACGATGAGCTATACCCAAGCAGCTCAGATCTTGGGGATCACCCAACCAGCTTTGACTCAACAGATAAAGAAATTAGAGCGAACGGTCGGAGCACCACTGTTTTATTCAGTTGGTAAAAAGTTGCACCTTTCTGATGCGGGCTACACCATGCTAGATGCAACTCACCAGATCTATGAAACATTAAATAAAGCAGCCGATGAGATCCAACAGTCGACAAGTGCGACTCAAGGGACGATCAACATTGGGATCTTAGCTTCGATCGAGGATCAAGTCTTCACAGATTTTGCAATCGAATATTACGAAAAAAATAATGGCATCAAACTCTCCACACATATGTTGACGCGTAAGGAGATTTGGGAGCGCTTAGAAAACAATACGATCGATCTAGCGGTAATGTATCTTCCAGATGAAAGTATCAAGAACTGGAAACCATACGAAACTAAAAAGATCATCACTGAAGACTTGATCTTCTTGCACAATAATGAACGCTTAGAAAAACGGAAACGGGTGCGGTTCAAGGATACGTTGAACAATAAATGGGTGACATATCCACCACAATATTACTTAAATGATACGATCAGAGAAGCTTACAAGAATGCGATGGTCGATCATCCAAATAGCGTAGCGCATTTTGCTACACCTGAGCAACTTTTTGAGTTTGCTAAACGAACTGGTAGTTACACTGCACTACCAATGTCATTTGTGACGGCTAAAAACCATGGTGAGATGGGGATGGCATTGTTTGAACCAGAGATCAAGTTCGACTTGGCCTTCGTCTTTAGACGGGGTAAGGATCAGATCCCGCGCATCAATAGTTTTTTGAAAACTTTTGACGGCTATCTAGCTAAAAAAGATTACGTTTCACGTCTCAAAGAAAGCTTATAAGTTACGGGCTCGCCACGATGCAACTGAGCATCGGGGTGAGCTTTTTTATTGTTATTTAAGTTTGGCTAGTTGTGTGGTAGAATTATTAAAGTTAGGAATACTTTAGATGGGAGATATTTTTGATGAAAGAATTAGTTTTTGGACATAAAAATCCAGATACAGATGCGATCGTAGCTGCTAAGGCTTACGCATTTTTACAAAACGCTTTAGGTAACGAAGTCGAAGCTGTTGCCTTGGGTACACCAAATGAAGAAACAAAATTTGTGTTAGAACATTTTGAAGAACCAGCTCCACGTGTGATCGAAAAGGCAGCACCAGAAGTTGAAGCTGTAATGTTGGTCGATCACAACGAAGAACAACAAAGTGTTGCTGATATCGCTGATGTGACAGTTACACACGTAGTTGATCACCACCGGATCGCTAACTTTGCAACAGCTGCACCTTTGTATTATCATGCTGAACCAGTTGGTTGTACAAGTACGATCATTTACGGCGAATTCGTGCAAAATAACGTTGAGATCCCAGATAAATTGGCTGGTTTGATGCTATCGGCTATTATCTCTGATACTTTACTATTCAAATCACCAACAACTACGGCTAAAGATGAAGCTGCTGCAAAAGCTTTAGCTAAGATCGCTAATGTAGATTTTGAAGCATACGGTCTTGAAATGCTTAAAGCTGGTACCAACTTGGCAAGTAAGACCGAAGAAGAATTGATCACAGCCGATGCAAAATCATTTGACATGGGTGGTAAGACTGTTCGTGTCGATCAAGTAAACACTGTTGATCTTGACGAAGTTTTCGCACGTGAAGCTGCTTTACGTGAAGCTATCGAAAAACAATCAGCTGCTGAAGGTTATGACTTGTTCTTGTTGATGGTAACTAATATCTTGGATTCCAACACCCGTCTTTTAGTTGTGGGTGAACCTAAGGAAATGGTCGAAAAGGCCTTTGAAAAAGAATTGGTAGCTGACAAAGTTGATCTACCAGGCGTTGTTTCCCGTAAGAAACAGATCGTGCCACAATTAGAAGCGGCTTTTAACGCTTAAAAGTTGTTTTAGTTAAGTAAAAGTGCATGCGTTCAATTTAAGGACGTATGCACTTTTTATTTTTCAACAGGGGGTAAATAAGCTATTTTTTAAGGGAATTTACCTATTTTAAATAAGGACATCATTATAAATGCTTTTAATTACTGATAACTAAAGGTATAATAATTATAGATAATTAGTTAAGAGGTGCGCTTGATGAGTCAAGAAAAGAGAATTGAATTGATCAAACAATTATTAGAAGAAAGGCAGGAATTATCGACTAAAGATATCATGCAGGAATTTGGGATCTCGCAAGATACTGCGCGACGTGATATCGTGTTATTAGCAAAACGTGGTGAAGTTAGACGCACACATGGCGGGATCTTACCGTTAGATTTTGGACGTAGTGTGCCGAACTTTCAAAGCCGTTTAGCGCGTTTTACTAAACAAAAAACGCAGATCGCCTTAGCAGCTGCGACCTATTTTAAACCGCATCATGTTTATTTTGTCGATTCGTCAACGATCTTATTGAAGACTTGTCAAAATATTAATATGCCCCTAACGATCGTGACCCATTCTTTGGACAATTGCATGGCTTTAGCCGAGCATAATAAAGTACGGGTTAAGGTCTTGAGTGGGACTTTGAATCATGAGAATCGTTATTTCTATTCCAATTTAGCGATCGAAGAGTTACAAAATGTTGTATTCGATACAGCTTTTATCGCTGCATCTGGGATCGATGAAAATGGGGCTTACCTACTTGATCAAGATGATGCTCAGATCGTTGGAATGGCGGTCAAACGGGCTCGTAAGGTCATTTTGGTAGCTGAACATCAAAAGTTTATCAATAAATCCTACTATCGTATTTGTCCGTTGGATAAGATCTCATTATTTATCACTGACCAAGCACCAACACCCGAACAACGTGCGATGTTTGCTCCCGAGACTAAAATAATCGTGACCCAAGAAGACTAGCTAAAAGAAGCCTGCTAGCTTCTTTTTTTAGCGATATAGTAAACTTTTTATTTATATAAAGTTGACAAAGTGGGTCTAAAACTCGTATGCTTATAATATTGGAAGTAGAGAGGATGACTGAATTTGAAAAATAAATTATATTACATATCTTTAGCTAGCATCATGCTCGCCTTGTTGATCGTTTGTTCACAGTTAACGATCCCTTTGCCTGTGATCCCGTTGACGCTTCAGACGTTGGCGGTCGGCTTGTTAGCCTCGATCTTACCGCTAAGATACAGTTTACAGACGATTTTAGTGTATCTATTGCTTGGCTTTATCGGTCTACCGATCTTTGCCAATTTTAAAGGGGGGCTAGGTGTCTTATTTAGCAATACTGGGGGCTATTTACTGGGTTTTTTAGTTTATGTCATAGTTGTTGGTTCCTTAGTCGCTAAAAAGCAAACGTTTGGCTGGTTATTAGTAGCTAACAGTTTTGGGGCCATAATGCAGTTATTATGTGGTTCTTTGTGGTTACTTGTGATCAGCGATATCAACTTGGAAAATGCTCTTTTATTGGGAACAGTTCCTTTTCTTCTTCCTGGAGCAGTTAAAGTCATTTTAGTATGTATATGCGCACAGATCTATTATCGTGAATTTGCCAAACGAAGTGCTAAGATATAAGCGCTATGCCAAAATGCAGTCATACGGGCTGCATTTTTTATTTATCGAAAATTCTTTGGTAATTTTAATCTATCTGCTATATAATAGAGTAAATTTAAAAAAGTGAGGTAATGTTTTATGCAAGCTAGATTTAACCATAAGATCGAAGCCATTGCTGTATCAGACATTCGACAATTCGATATGGAAGTCAGTCAGATCGAGGGGATCATTAAGTTAACATTAGGGGAACCGGATTTTAATACACCGGAGCACGTGAAACGAGCTGCGATCGCGGCGATCAATGCGGATCAATCACACTATACACCTAATTCGGGGATCATGGAGTTACGCCGTGCCGCAGCTAAGTACTACAAAGAAAAATATGATCTAGATTACACGCCAGAACAGGTCATTACGACTGTGGGGGCAACAGAAGCGATCGCCGCTAGTTTGCAAACGATTTTAAATCCAGGTGATACAGTCTTGATGCCGACACCGGTTTTTCCGATCTATGCTCCGATCAGCCAGTTGAATGGGGCTGATGTTTTACAAGTCGATACGAGCGCAGATGGTTTTATCTTAACGCCTGAAAAATTACGCGCTACTTTAGAAGAAAATAAAGATAAAAATATCAAAGCAGTTGTCTTAGTCTACCCAAGTAACCCAACTGGAGCAACCTATACAAAAGAACAATTAGCTGCTTTGGCTAAAGTGATCGCTGAATATGATATTTGGGCTTTGTGTGATGAAGTCTATGCTGAATTGACTTATGAAGGACAACATGTTTCCTTAGCCAGTTTCTTACCTGAAAATACGATCGTGATCGGCGGGCTTTCGAAATCACATGCGATGACCGGCTGGCGTTTGGGCTTTATTTTAGGGCCAAAGGATTTTAGTGAACAAGTTGTCAAAGCACATCAATATATGGTGACAGCACCAACGACAAATGTTCAATTTGCTGCTTTAGAAGCGTTGACCAAAGGAAAAGATGATGCTTTGAGCATGCGGAAGGAATATCAAGCTAGACGTGATTTTATGCGCCAAGCTTTAGAAGATGCTGGATTTGAAGTAGTCCAACCAGATGGTGCCTTCTATTTATTCGCTAAGATCCCCGCTAAATGTGGACATGACTCTTGGAAGTTTGTCCGCGAATTGGCCAAAGAAGCTAAAGTCGCTTTGATCCCGGGTGTTTCATTTGGTCAAGGTGGCGAAGGGTATGTGCGTTTGAGTTATGCTGCTTCGATGGATGACTTACACCAAGCAAGTGAACGCATTAAAAAATTTACTGATAATTATTAAGACTACTCCTCACTGCCAAAAAGTGTTAGAATATTTAATTGTGAATAATGCAGTAGAGATGAGGAATAGTGATGACGGAAAACAAGGCTTTAGCTCCGATCGGAGTATTTGATTCAGGTCTCGGCGGGATCAGTGTCTTACGTGAGATCTATAAGCTCATGCCAAATGAGCGCTATTATTTCTTTGGGGATTCGAAAAATGCCCCTTATGGTACCAAAAGTGTAGCCGAAGTCAAAGCTTTGAGTGAAGCAATCGTAGAGGACTTTATCCAGCAAAAGAAAGTCAAAGCGATCGTGATCGCTTGTAATACTGCGACAAGTGCTGCGGCCACGTATTTACGGCAAAAGTATCCCGAAATTCCGATCGTAGGACTGGAACCAGCTGTCAAACCAGCTGTTTTGCATCAAACGGATTCTAAAGTCTTAGTAATGGCGACTCCATTGACTTTAAAGGAAGAAAAATTCAATCACTTGATGGAACGCTTTTCAGACCAAGGTGAGATCATCAAGTTACCAGCCCCTAAGTTAGTTGAGTTTGTCGAAAAAGGTGAATTAAATTCATCAGAATTATATGCATATTTAGAAGATATATTAGCACCGTATAAAGAAAACGTTGATTCAGTTGTTTTGGGATGCACGCATTTTCCATTCGTTAAAAAGGCGATCCAAGATATTATTGGAAAAGATGTTGCTGTTTTTGACGGAGGAGCAGGTGCGGCTCGCGAATTGAAGCATTTATTGACGCAAAAGCAATTACTTTCACCTAACCAAACAGGCGGTGAGATAACTTTTGAAAATAGTAATGCCACCCCAGTTGAAATCGAGCTGAGCCAAAAACTGATGAACTTGACTGATTAATACAGTCACTTTGAGCTGAGAAGATCTCTCAGCTCTTTTCTTTGGAATTTTTTAGATAGTGAGGACAACAAATGACGAAACAAAAAAAACTCTGGACGCTGCTGACGATCCTGTCGACTTTTCTTTGGGGCGTGTCGGGCTTATTTGCTAAATTTATCTTCGAGCTCGAACCTAGATTGACCCCACTTTTATTGAGTCAGATCCGGATGCTCAGTGGGGGCTTAGTTTTATTAGCTTTAGCCAGTTATAAAAAGGAAGCTCCATTAGCGCTTTGG
Source organism: Ligilactobacillus sp. RTP31139st1_D10_RTP31139_211217 (assembly GCF_040226755.1). Lineage (NCBI taxonomy): Bacteria > Bacillati > Bacillota > Bacilli > Lactobacillales > Lactobacillaceae > Ligilactobacillus > Ligilactobacillus sp. RTP31139st1_D10_RTP31139_211217. The sequence continues at coordinate 73,410 of NZ_JBCOAR010000001.1, read as the reverse complement.
CAAAATAAGCAAAGTGCAAAAACTGCGATCGCTTACGGATTAGGTGGAATAATTCCAGTACAATTTTGTTATTTTATGGCGATCAAATTAGGTGATGCTTCGATCGCGACGATCTTGCAATTCGTTGGACCATTTTTCATTATTTTATATTTAGCGGTCTTTCAAAAACAACGACCACGCCGGATCGAACTGATCAGTGCGCTGGTAGCATTTTTAGGTGTAGCCTTGCTTGCAACGCATGGTGATCTGACGCAATTAGTGATCACGCCGGCCGTTTTGATCTGGGGATTGCTTTCAGCAGTTGGTGGAGCAGCTAATACTTTGATTCCCCGCAGTTTATTACAACATTATTCTTCAACGGCTGTGACCGGTTGGGGCTTATTGATCGCCGGGATCGGGTTGACCGTGATCCATCCAAAATTTGAGTCATTTCCTTTGACATTAGAATTAGTACTATTAGTTTTAGCTGTAGTTGTTTTAGGAACAATCATTCCGTTTCAGCTCTTTACCAATGCTTTGAAATACATCCGCCCAACTACAGCCAGTATGCTAGATGCCTTTGAGCCGATCGCAGCAACGATCGGTTCGATCATCTTTTTTGGGCTCCAACTCAGCGGAGCCGATCTGTTAGGCTCATTTTTGGTCATTATTGCTGTTTTAGCTTTAAATTGGCGCCCAAGAAAAAAGAAATTTACCAATAATGTCTAAGTAAGAGATACTCGCCGGAGATATTGGCGAGTATTTTTTAGCTATATTTTTAAAACGTTTCCATAAGTTATAGCTAAAACTTAGGAAAAATGATAGTATATTATTATGGAATCAGTTCGTATACTGAGATCTGCTATTTAGCTGGAGTGACCTGTTCGGAAAGTTAAAAATGTGCGGGGAGAGTTGCTCACGGTTCGTTAGATGCAGGCCTCAAGTTTAGGAAGGGAAAAACTATATTTCTTTCGCAAGTATAATTAATAAAGATTATGTTGTTTCACATTTTATATAGCTGGGAAAGTCAATGTTAGAAAAAATTCGGGTTAGGCGTCGTTCAAATGAAGTGATCAGTATTGGCGATATTGTCAATTATCGTAAAGCAACATTTGTTGTAATAAACATTTTAAGTATCAAAGTTGCTCCACGGTCTGCGGGTGAGTTTATCTATTATGACTGTTTATGTCAACAGCTCCAAACACCGGATCTGTCGGCGGAATACACGACGACCCAAGCCGAGATTATGTATCAACCGCACGAATTTCGTGAGGTCTCTGAAGTCGGGGAATTTATCTATGATGAAAGTACCGGGATCTGGGTCCAGATCGATGCCATTTTGAATGTACGTTTTGAAGGCAAAAATATGTATGTTAAATATGAATTTGCACCGGTAGTCGAGTGGTCAAATAAAGAGATGCAAACGGCAGTAGTCAAAGAACGGCGCAAATGTATGAAATTATTGAAACCAAAGACTAACAATTTGGTAAATGATTAAAAGATAGGGATGGTTTGATGGCTAAAATAGCGATAATTTCGGATATCCATGGTAATTTGACTGCATTGGAGGCGGTTATTTCCGATATCAAAGCTAAAGCAGTTGATGAGGTCTGGGTCTTAGGTGATATTTTGATGCCAGGACCTGGGGGAAAACAGATCTTGGAATTGCTGCAGTCATTACAGCCAACAGTGTTTATCCGGGGCAATTGGGATGATCTGTTATTACACGGGTTAGCTGGTAAGATCGAATTGACCAAACCTAGCCATGTATATTTTTCCAAATTAGCAATGGCTTGCGGTCAAGACCTAGGGCAAGCTGAATTAGATTTTTTAGCTACAAATCCCATCCAACAGACGCTAACACGTGGTCCCTTGACGATCAGTGTCTCACATAACTTGCCAGATCTAAATTACGGTCAAAAGCTATATCCTACGCGACCACAGGCAGAATTTGATGCCGTTTTAGAGGGGATCACAGCTGATCTAGCGGTCTATGCGCATGTTCACCACCAACTGATGCGGTATACGACCGCTGAACAGATCGTATTGAATCCCGGTTCGGTCGGCGAGCCTTTTTGTGATTGGAAAAAGTTCCAAGCTGATCTTAGAGCGCAGTATGCTTTGCTAGAGATCGATGAGTATGGACTTGGTGGGATATCTTTTTGTAAAGTTGCCTACGATTACCAAAAAGAATTGGAATTAGCTAAAAAAGCCCACATTCCATACCTTGAACTTTACGAAAAACTTTTGACAACAGGCAAAGTCTATACGCATGATCAAGAATTATTAGCCCAGTATAATGAAAAGTATGGTTATGAGCAAGAAGTGATCGCTTATCAAAATAAAATGCGATAAATAAAAAGTTACTTTAACTTTAGTGAAAAACAAACGATCCCCAGCTTATTTTAAGCTGGGGATCTAACAACTAACAGGAGGAAATTTTATGGATCTACAAACTAGTCAAGCTACACAATTAGCTGAAATTGATTATTTAGAACGCTTTATCGATTTTATCGATGCTTCACCAAATACGATCCGTACTTATAAAACCTCATTAAAACAATGGTTTAATTACACCGACCAACAACAGATCACAGAGCCGACTCCGCAAGATGTCAAAAACTATCGTGAAGCTTTACTAGCAATGGGATTACGGCCAACAACGGTCCAAAATTATCTAATGGCAGTCAAGCAATTTTTCAAATGGACCGAAGAAATGGGTTTTTACCGCGATATTGCTAAAAATGTCAAAGGTTTAAAGCTAGGGACGGAACATAAAAAAGATTATCTGACTTCCAAACAAGCTGCGTCAGTTTTAGAAAACATCGATCGGAGTACACTCAAAGGCAAACGCGATTATGCTATGTTGGCTTTGATGTTGACGATGGCTTTGCGGACGATCGAGGTCAGACGAGCTAACATCGAAGATATGCGTGTTAGTGGTGATGTTGTTGTTTTATATGTTCAAGGTAAAGGGCATATCGAAAAAGATGCTCCGATCCGAATGCCTGATCACGTTGAAAATGCGATCCGTGAGTACTTACGCGTCCGGAAAGAATTCAATAGTCAAGCACCGTTATTTGCTTCGACATCCAATAACAATTTAGGCAAACGCCTTTCGACGCGAAGTATTCGTGGGATCGTCAAGCAATGTTTTATTGCAGCCGGTTATAATAGTCCACGTTTGACGGCCCATAGCACACGCCATACCAGTGCCACCCTCAACTTATTGAATGGCGCGACTTTGGAGGAAACCCAACAACTTTTGCGGCATACTAACATTCAGACAACTGAGATCTATGCCCATCATTTGAACAGTTTAAATAACAAGAGTAGTGATCGGATCAGTGATGCGATCTTCAAGTAGACGTTGGCTTAGGCCAGCGTTTTTTTATAGCAATACATTGAAAGTACACCCCTGGGCATATTTTAAATTACAATTAGATATTTTTAATTATAAATATATTATTTATTTTATTAGTATTATGCTATAGTATCTGTGAAATAAACTGTAAATATCGCCTATCAAATTATTAGATATTAATTTTTATAGCATCTATATATCAGATTACATATAAATAATTTCTAATTATTATAATTAAAATAATTACAAAGTGTGCAGTTAGGGGAACACTGTTATGAGGAAAATATTTACAGTTTGCGTGTAAGTAGAATGACTTAGTTGGTTTTCAAAGGTTATTAATGGGGGATAAAAGTTATGAATTTAACGAGAGTGACCAATGCTAAATTGATCGTTATTTTGCGAAAAAAGAAACACGTACGTTATTTGCTTTGTACTAAGTTAGTCAATCGTATTGGAAGTGCGCTATATAACTTGGCTTTATTGACCTTAGCTTCTAAATAAACATATAGTACTTTAGCGATTACGCTTGTTAAATTATTGGAGAACTTACCTGGCTTTTTCGACCCGGTACTAGCATATTTGACCGATCGTGAAACAAGAAGACTAAAAAAAGCTACTTTACTTAATTGGATCCAAGTTGGGATCTATTTTGTGATCGCTTTTTTGATGTTGCAATATCAAATGCCTCTAGCTTTATTTATTGTGATTCTTTTAGCCAACGTGGTATCTGATAGCATCGATGGATACATTAGTAATATGTTTATTCCGTTTTCAAAGACTTGGATCGATCACAGCGAGCGTCGTGTGATCTCTGCTTTGGACATTGTTTTATTTAGTTTAAGCATAGTTCTCGGTCAACTTTTAGGGGCTGCGTGGCTAGCTTTATATCCTGATCAGTTTTTTGGTCTTTCATTGTTGAATGCCTTGACTTTTGCGCTGGGGTTGTTTTTTCTTCGAAAGATCAAGTTCGATGATACGGTCAAAACTCTAACCGCAGAAGCACGTTTCTCGATCAAAGACTTTTTTCAAAAAATGAAACTCGCATATGGGCATATGCGAGAAAGACATCTGCTACAAATGATCTGGTTATTAGCAATTGGCAAAGCAACTTATGCGAGTTTTCTGTTATTGCTGAATGTAGCAATGGTCTCGACTAGTAATTTGCGTTTTGGCAGTTACGCGCAAACTTTGGCTATCTGGCAGTCCATTTCATTTGTAGGGTTGATCTTAGGGGCGTTTTTACGGATCAGTTGGTTAGAAAAATAAATTATGAGCAATTTATCATGCTGAGCAACATGACTATTATTCTATCTGTACTCAGTTGCTTTCTGGGACTCTCGTTGATCAATATTATGATTTTAAAATTGATCGGTACGCTTCTCAGTGGTTATATGGCACCTAAGTATTATACCGATCTCATTCAACAGATCGACGAAGAACAGTTAACGCGGGTAGAAAGCCTCAATAATTTTATTTTGTTGCTCGCTGATCCAGTTGGTATTTTACAAGCGACGATCTGCTTACAACTTTTTGGCTTAAGGCTAAGCTGGTTGATCGAACTGGGGATGCTAGTGAGCTTTATGATAGGTGGGGAAATCGCGATATATCGCTCCAAAAAATAAATAAAAGGGGAAAAATTATGAACTTAAAGGAATTATCAAATACTAAGTTATTAGTCGTTTTAAAAGAAAAGAAACATTTACGCAATATGATCTGTGCTAATACCGTCAATCGCATCGGTAGTGCACTTTATAATGTAGCTATGTTGACCTTAGCTTCTAAACAAACATACAGTACCTTGGCGATCTCACTGGTCAACGTGTTAGGTGGAATTCCGGGTTGGATCGATCCGATCTTGGCCTATATGACTGACCGTGAGACCAAACGTCTCAAGAAAGCTGCTATTTTAAATGTCATCCAAGTTTTGATATATATCGTTCTTGCCATTGTAATGCTCAAATACAAAATGCTGCTCGCGGTATTTGTTTTTATCATCTTGGCTAATGTTGTGTCCGACAATCTTGATAGTTATATCAATAATATGTCATCCCTTTTTCCAGGACTTGGGTCGCCCCAGATGAACGCCGGGTCGTGACTTCACTTGAGATCGTCTTATTTGGGCTAAGTTTAGTCTTTGGTCAGTTACTAGGAGCGAGTTGGTTAGTTTGGTTTCCTGATGATTTCTTTGGACTTGCGTTATTTAACGCTGTAACATTTGCTTTAAGTCTTTATTTCTTAAAAAAGATCAAATTCGATGATACGGTCAAAAGTGTCATGCCGACAAATCAGCATTTCTCAGTATCTGATTTTTTAAAGAAGATGAAAGCCGCCTATGACTATATGCATAAACAACATGCCCTTCAAACAATGTGGGTCATGACATCCCTTAAATTAGTTTATGTTAGCTACTATTTGATATTGACAGTTGCGATGGTTGTAGATGCAAATTTACGTTTTGGTAATTTTGCACAAACTCTAGTCGTACTACAGGCTGTTATGACCCTAGGTTTATTTGTCGGTTCCTTTTTAAGATTTAATTGGCTTGAAAAATTAAGTTATGAACAATTAATGATGATGCAATTTTTATGCCTTATCTTGGCTACACTCAATTGTTTTTATCGGGGACCGTTATTGATCGTCTTGGTCATTATGTTAGCCACAACTATTATCAGTGGATACCTTTCACCTAAGTTCACGACAGATCTGGTTCAAAAAATCGGCGAAGAACATTTGACCCGAGTTGAAAGTCTGTTGGGATTTGTTTTAATGTTAGCCAATACAAGTGGCTCACTACTTGCCACTGCAATGTTGCAGCTCTTTAGTTTAAAAAATTCATGGTTACTCGAATTGGGGATGATGGTGAGCTTTATGGTAGTTGGGGAAATTATGATCTATAAAAATAAACATTAACAATAGCTAGTGTGATCGGTATCAATTACTGATCGCACTATTTTTATGCCTTAAAATCCAACTTCCGCAAATTAACATTAGCGGAAGTTGGAAGTTTTTTAGCCAAAATCATCCCCATTTTACCGATATTTGTGTATAATATAGAATGTATGTTCGACAAATAATATCGTTTGATATTTTGCACTAAGATTGATAATCTATTAAGTAGAACATGAACGCTGCGTTTAAATGCGTTTCTCAGCGTTATATAAAGGAGTGAATTTAATGGCACGAACCGAGACGATCGAACTCACCAATATGTGTTTATTGCGCAACGGTGAACAAGTGCTAGTTGAAAACCGCCGTAAAAAGGAATGGCCAGGGATCACTTTTCCAGGCGGACATGTTGAAGCGGGTGAATCATTTCACCAAGCAATGATCCGGGAATTTTTTGAAGAAACAGGCTTGACCTTGTTAGACCCTAAACTTTGTGGGATCAAACAATTTTTTGTCAACGAGACCCGCTACATAGTTTTGCTTTATCGCGCAACTAAATTTTCAGGTGAACTTAAATCATCAAGTGAAGGCGAGATCTTCTGGTTGCCTGAACGTGATCTACTAAAGCAAGACCTAGCAAAGACTTTTGATGAAATGTACAAAGTTTTTGCTGATGACACTTTATCCGAGATCTACCAAGTTCAAGATAATATTAATTTATATTGATAGTTATCCATTTGATACGGTAAGATAGATAACGTGACTTTTAAATTTGATAAAGGAAATGAATGTATGAGTAAAGCAAAATACGGTGATGACTCCATCCAAGTCTTAAAGGGCTTAGAAGCAGTTAGAAAACGACCAGGGATGTATATTGGTTCCACTGATGGTCGTGGATTGCATCACTTAGTTTATGAAATTGTCGATAATGCAGTTGACGAAGCTTTATCTGGTTATGGTAAAGAGATCGACGTCACGATCCATCCCGATGATTCGATCACAGTCGTTGATTATGGTCGTGGGATGCCAGTTGGGATGCATGCGATGGGGATCCCAACGGTCGAAGTTATTTTCACAGTGTTGCATGCCGGGGGTAAATTTGGTCAAGGTGACTATAAAACTTCTGGTGGGCTTCACGGTGTGGGGGCTTCGGTCGTAAACGCACTCTCTTCTAGTTTGACGGTCAATACAGTGCGTGATGGTATTGAGTACGAAGAAGATTTTAAAGATGGTGGTCAACCAGTCGGGACCCTCAGAAAATTAGGCAAAACAACGAAAAATAGTGGGACCACAGTCACTTTTAAGCCTGATCCTGAGATCTTTTCGACGACCAAATTCAACTATGATACTTTAGCAGAACGTCTTCGTGAATCAGCCTTCTTATTAAAAGGTGTCAAGATCGTTTTGACTGATGAACGAACAGATACGCAAGATGTTTTCTTATTTGAAGAAGGGATCAAAGAGTTTGTTTCCTATTTAAATGAAGATAAAGATACATTAGGCGATGTGATGTATTTTGAAGGACAAAAAGATGGTGTTGAAGTTGAAGTGGCTGGTCAATACAATGACGGTTACTCAGAAAATATCATGTCATTTGTCAATAACGTCCGCACCAAAGATGGTGGTACACACGAAGCCGGGATGAAAGCCGCTTGGACAAAAGCATTCAATGAATACGCTCGTAAAGTTGGTCTTTTAAAGGATAAAGATAAAAATCTTGAAGGTAGTGACGTGCGTGAAGGGCTCTCGGCCATCGTTTCTGTGCGCATCCCGGAAGAATTATTACAATTTGAAGGCCAAACAAAGGGTAAGCTGGGAACCCCTGAAGCCCGGACGATCGTTGATAATATCGTCAATGAGCAATTAAACTACTATTTGATGGAAAATGGAGATTTTGCTAAAGATCTGGTCAAAAAATCCATCAAAGCTAGAGAGGCCCGGGAAGCTGCTCGGAAAGCGCGTGATGAAAGTCGCAATGGCAAAAAACGGCATAAAAAAGATCGTTTGCTCTCAGGTAAATTGACACCAGCGCAATCACGGAATGCTAAACGCAATGAATTGTTCCTTGTCGAAGGTGATTCAGCTGGTGGCTCGGCTAAACAAGGACGCGACCGTAAATTCCAAGCTATCCTACCGTTACGGGGGAAAGTTTTGAATACCCAAAAGGCTAAGTTACAAGATATCTTGAAAAATGAAGAAATCAATACGATGATCTATACGATCGGGGCTGGTGTCGGGGCTGAATTTGAGCTTGAAGATGCCAACTATGACAAGATCATCATCATGACCGATGCTGATACTGACGGTGCACATATCCAAACGCTATTGTTGACTTTCTTCTATAAATACATGCGCCCAATGATCAATGCCGGGCGAGTATATATCGCTTTACCTCCATTATATAAGCTCCAAAAAAGTGTTAACAAAAAACTTCAAGTACGTTACGCGTGGACTGACGAGGAATTGGAAAAACAAGCTAAAGCGATCGGTAAGGGTTATACCTTACAACGTTTCAAAGGTCTTGGTGAAATGAACGCTGATCAACTTTGGGAAACAACCATGAATCCCGAAACAAGAACTTTGGTCAGAGTTAAGATCGAGGATGATGCCTTAGCTGAAAAGCGGGTCACGACCTTGATGGGTGATAAAGTCGAACCACGTCGCAAATGGATCGAGAAAAATGTCCAGTTCACCCTGGAAGAAGATGGAAGCTTATTAGATACGACTTTAGCTAATAAAGCCCATGAAACAGAAGATAAAGCATAGTTAGGAGCAATTCATAAATGTCTGAACAAAATATCCAAGAACTATCCTTGGAAGCCGTTATGGGTGAACGTTTTGGACGTTACTCTAAATACATCATCCAAGAACGCGCCTTACCTGATATTCGGGATGGTTTAAAACCCGTGCAACGTCGGATCTTATTTGCAATGCACGAAGATAAAAATACTTTCGATAAGCCATTTAGAAAATCGGCTAAATCTGTAGGGAACGTAATGGGTAATTTCCATCCCCACGGCGATAGTTCGATCTACGAAGCGATGGTCCGTTTGAGTCAAGATTGGAAGTTACGTGAACCGTTGATCGAAATGCACGGTAACAACGGTTCAATGGATGGCGATCCGCCTGCTGCAATGCGTTATACTGAGGCACGTCTATCCGAGATCGCTGCTGAAATGCTTAAAGATATCGATAAAAAGACAGTTGATATGGTCCTAAACTTCGATGATACGGAATACGAACCAACTGTTTTACCGGCCCGTTTCCCTAACTTATTGGTAAACGGTGCTACGGGTATCTCAGCGGGATATGCGACTGAGATACCGACTCATAACTTAGACGAAACGATCCAAGCAACGATTTACTTGATGAAACATCCCGAAGCGAGCTTAGAAGAGTTGATGCAATTTATCAAAGGACCAGATTTTCCAACTGGTGGGATCTTACAAGGATTAGATGGGATCAAGAAAGCCTATGAAACTGGGCGTGGCCGGGCGATGTTACGCGCTAAGACCGAGATCGAAGCCCTCCGTGGGGGGAAATCTGCGATCGTAGTCACTGAGATCCCTTATGAAGTCAACAAAGCCGTTTTAGTCAAAAAAATAGATGAGATCCGTTTACTCAAAAAAGTTGAAGGGATCGCCGAAGTTCGGGATGAAAGTGACCGCGACGGGTTACGGATCGTGATCGAGCTGAAGAAAAATTCCAATGCTGAAGGGATCTTGAATTATCTCTTCAAAAATACTGATCTTCAGATCTCATATAACTTCAACATGGTCGCGATCGATCATATGCGTCCTAAACATGTTGGCTTAAAACAGATCTTGACTTCATATTTAGAATATCAACGAACAGTTACGACTAAACGGACTGAATTTGATCTAGATAAAGCCAAGCAAAGAGAGCATATCGTTGTTGGTCTGATCAAAGCTTTATCGATCTTAGATCAAGTCATTAAGGTCATCCGCGCTTCTAAAAACCGTAAAGATGCTACTAAGAATTTAGTACAACAGTTTGATTTCACTGATAAACAAGCCGATGCGATCGTTGCCTTACAATTGTATCGTTTAACGAATACTGACGTGACTGAACTTGAAAAAGAAGCGGCTGCGCTGAAAAAAGAGATTGCTAAATACGAAAAGATCTTGAGTGATCCTAAGGAATTAGATAAGGTCATTCGCCAAGAATTACAAATGATCGCTAAAAAGTACGCATCCCCGCGTAAAACTGAGATCCAAGCTAAGATCGCCTCACTTAAGATCGAAACTGAAGTCTTAGTTGCCCAAGAAGATGTGATCGTTCAGATCTCGCGGGAAGGTTATGTCAAGCGCTCCTCATTGCGTTCTTTCAACGCATCGGATGCTAATGATAATGGCTTACGCGAAGATGACGAACCAGTCCTACAAACGACTGTCAATACGTTAGATCATCTCTTTATCTTTACCAATAAGGGAAATGTGATCTATCGTCCAGTTCACGAGATCACTGAAGCCCGCTTTAAAGATACGGGCGAACATCTCTCGCAAACTGTAGGTCTAGATGCAGATGAACGGGTCATTTTTGCTAAAGTTTTCAAGAGTTTAGACGAACCCGGAAACTTTGTCTTTGCAACTAAAGAAGGCTTTATCAAGCAGACTGCACTTGTTGATCTAAAACCTGGACGGACGTATAAATCACGGGCTAGTCGTTATATCACGCTCAAAACGCCGACCGATGAAGTTATTTCGTTGTATTACACCACTGAAAATAAACAATTAGTCTGTGTATCTTATAACGGTTACGGTCTACGTTATGATCTAGCTGAAGTCCCAACGACTGGGGCACGCGCAGCGGGGGTCAAATGTATGGATCTACGGGATGATACTTTGGTGGCTGTCTTATTGGCCGATGAGCAAAGTGCGCTTGGACTATTGACGACACGCGGATCATTTAAAAAGATGAAAGTCACTGAGATCCCACTGACATCACGAGCGCGCCGCGGAGTCCAGATCTTACGAGAACTAAAGAGCAAACCCCATCGCGTGTTCACTGCGTTTTTGATCGCACCTGACCAACGTTTAGAAGTCATGACTGCGACTGAAAAAGTGATCATCGTGGAACCAAATGCTCATAACTTTAATGAACGCTATTCCAATGGTTCTTACGTGTTTGATGCTAAGACCGAGGGTGAGCCACAAAATATCAGACTCTATACAATAGAAGAGACTGAAACTGAATGATCAAAAAGAGTATGTTATCCAAAGTGATAGCATACTCTTTTTGATATATCTATTTTTTTAGTTTAGCGACTAATGCTTCGTCTGGCGTAACATAAATGGTCTTTTGGCCTTCATAGATCACAAAGCCTGGTTTAGCCCCATTAGGCTTTCTAAGGTGCCGAACTTGCACATAGTCGACTGGAACATTGGCTGAGCCTCGAGCCTTAGAATAGTAAGCGGCTAGACCAGCGGCTTGTAGTAAAGTTTCCTCGGACGGCTGAGCACTATGCACGATCACATGTGAGCCAGGGATGTCTTTTACGTGGAGCCAATAGTGATTTTTTTGGGCTGTTTTTAACGATAAACGATCATTTTGCAAATTATTTTTACCGACTGAGATCTCGGTCCCGTCAGTAGCAACAAAGCTTTCTGGTTTGCTCAATTTAGGTTTACGCTTTTTTTGTTGTTTAGTTTGGGTCAGATAACCCGCTGTTTGTAATTCGAGTTCGATGTCATTTAGATCACTTGGCTGTGCTAACTCTAATTGCATCTGTACACTTTCTAAATAAGCGATCTCAGCTTTAGTTAAAGCTAATTGTTGCTCTATATGCGCAACTGCATTTTTAAGCTTTTGGTATTTTTTGAAATACTTTTGTGAGTTTTGAGCTGGGGAAATTTGCGGTGAGAGAATGATCTCAACTGGCTTTTCATCATCATAATAATTAGGTAGGGTCACACTCGTTGAATTTGGCTTTACCTGGTAAAGATAAGTCGTCAGCAATTCGCCTTTGACCCGAAAACCATCAGCTTTATCCGTATTTTTGAGCTCTTTAGTCAATTTTTTGAGCTTAGTCTGATTTTTAGACAGTTCCTTTTTAACGACATGGATCAATTTTGCACCTTGGTGAGCGACACGATCGCGTACTGCTTTTTCTTGGTAGTAACTATCGAGCATCTCACTTAAAGTCGCAAACTCTTGTTGGGTCGTATGGTGCGTAAAGATATCAAAGGCTAGCTTATTTTTTTCGGTAAAGATATTAGCTTGGGGATGCTTAGTTTGTTCAAAAAAAGCGTTAAAACTAGCGCTTATATCTTGATCTTCGTGTAGCATCTTAGCTAATTGGAGGGCACTTTGCCGCGATAGACCTTGATAAGTCTTGATAAGTTGCGTAGCTAAGACTTCACGATTCGGATACTCTTTGACTAGCGCTAAATAAAGTTTATCTGGATCTAAAAAAGGATCAATTTTAGTTTGAGCCGGGGGCGTTTTATAGGTAGCCCCTGGTAAAAGGGTCCGATAACGGTTTTGATCCATCCCGACATGCTTTACCGTGTCTAAGATCTTATTGGTCTCTTGTTCGACTAAAATGATATTGCTATAACGTCCCATGATCTCAATACTTAAGACCAACGGCAACCGATCCCCGAGTTCATTTCGAGTCATAAAGTAGAAATTGAGAACTCTATCACAGTTCAATTGCTCCAGTTTAACGAGTTTAGCACCTTCTAAATACTTACGTAAGACCATCGTAAAATTAGTCGGGACTGGGGGATTAGTATAGGGGATCTCAGTGACCTGAACACGCGCATAATTGGGATGTGCCGATAATAAAACAGGATAATTATGGCGATTTTGGCGAATCGTTAGGATGACTTCATTGGCGTAGGGTTGCGAGATCTTCATCACGCGTCCATCTAAGAGAAGCTCATTTAATTCGTTAGCCATTGCACGGGTAAAAATACCATCAAATGCCATGTTAAAAGCCTCCTTTAAAAAAGTTTCACTTAATATTGTAGCCTTTATTTCAGAAAAGAGCAAAGTTATCTGTGTAAAGTTGGCTATCTAAATGATATAATTTATTTTTAAAGCCCGTTTGAAGTGGCTTATTGAACGCGCACAAGTAAGAACTGTGCTAGTAACTAGCTTATTTGTGTGTTATGATAGGATTTGCAATAATAATTAAAGTAGGTGTAATTTTATGAAAATAGCTGTTGTTACCGACAGTACAGCCTATCTCAGCACAGAACAGATCAAAGAAAATGATATCCATATCGTTCCTATCCCGTTTATTCTCGATGGTAAAAGCTATGATGAAGGTATTGATATTACTACTGAAGAATTTTATGAAAAGCTACGGACTTCGGAAACTTTCCCTAGTACCTCACAACCACCGATCGGCAAATTGATCGAACTTTACGAGTCCTTAGGTGACCAAGACTATGATGCCGTGATCAGCATTCATTTAGCAGGTACGATCTCAGGGCTAGTTCAAACTTTGGAAACGGTTAAAGACACAGTCGATAATATCCAAGTTGTACCTGTGGATTCTGAGATCACCGTTATGTTGATGGGTTACTTAGCGATCGAAGCAGCTCGGATGGCTAAACAAGGTAAAGACCTAGATGAGATCTTAGCTCGTTTAGATCATTTAAAGAAAACGACCAATGAATATTTTGTCGTTGACGACCTACAAAACTTAGTGCGTGGTGGTCGCTTATCTAATGCTGCAGCTTTTGTCGGTAGTGTCCTTAAGATCAAACCGATCTTGACTTTTGATGATGAGACCGACAAGATCGTAGCTTTTGATAAAGTTCGTTCATCTAAACGTGCTTTAAAACGCGTAGAAGATCTATTTGAAGAAGATACAAAAGATCTAACTTATCCGATCAAGATGCTCGTGATCCACGCTAACAACGAAGAAGCAGCTAAAGAATGGCAAGCTAAACTTGCTAAAAAATATCCAAACAATTCGATCGAGATCAGCTATTTTGGGCCTGTTATCGGGACGCATTTAGGTGAAAATGCACTCGCACTTGGTTGGATGGAAGATATCGATAAATAATAATATATGTTTTAAACTGGATCGGTAGTATGACCTATCCAGTTTTTTGAGGAGGAGCTGATTTTATGAAAAAAATCGATTTAGGCTTGAAAGCTAGTTCTGACCCTGAACAGATCAAGGATCGTCTACAATATCAGCCCAATGTCTTTGAATTCTACACCGCTGAAAACGACTTTACTAGGGATGGACTAAAGCGTCTGGCCTATGGTATCGATCAAGTCAAAGATGCGGGAATAAATCATATCGTATTACATCACCCCATGCGTTACCGGGAGTATTTTACTGAACTTTTGACACCCGAAGCTAAATTGCCAGAATTGTATCGATTTATTGAGCAAAGTTCCTTAGATTTGTTACAATTAGCTTATGACAAAAATGTTCAAGTGTTGATCCATGGGTCTTATTCGCGCCAAACGGCTGAATTTCTCAGTTTATATCCTGATTTAGCGCATGCTGAAGAATACGTTTTTAAGCGCTTAGACCATTTTAAAGATCTCGGTAAAGAGCATGTGATGTTTGAAAATTCGATCTCACCGGTATTTTATTATGGGGATGAAGCGTTAGATGCCAAGATCTTAGCTCATGATTATCGCTTAGCCTTTGATACATCGCATTGCTTTATCAAGTGGCAGGGGGATAACGCTAAATTAATGACCGCCTTAGCTCGTTTGAAGCAAAATATCGTTCATTATCATTTAGTTGACTCATTAGGGCAAACACATGATAGCTTAGAACTTGGTAAGGGAAAGATCGCTTGGGAAAATATCTTACCTCTACTGAATGAAGATGCGACCAATATCTTTGAGATCGTCTTAAAAGATCAGACTAATGCTTTGGAACAAGTTAACAGCTTTAAATACTTAAAAACGTTGGAGGAAAAACTAGATGTCAACATTTAAAAATATCATGGGATGGGTCTGGCCCGTTGTTATCGGACTACTTATCGCACTTTTGATCAATACATTCCTATTATCATTGGTCAAAGTCGATGGCTTATCGATGTATCCCAATCTACAAAATAACGAACGTGTGATCATGTTAAAACATGCTAAGATAAAACGTGATACTGTCGTTGTTTTCAGTGCTAAAGGCGTCGATGACCGTCCTGGTGTGACCGACGTTACAAAATACGTCAAGCGGGTCATCGGTTTGCCTGGTGACAAGATCGAATACAAAAATGATGGTAAACTCTATGTTAACGGAAAATTCCAATCTCAAGGGTATATCACTACTGAGCAACAAAAAGAAGGAACTTTATCGATCGCAAGTGCCGAAGATAAAGGTGTGACACTTGGTACTGGACGTTCATTCACGGTCCCTAAAGATGAGTACTTTGTTTTAGGTGATAATCGTGAAGTCTCCAATGACAGCCGCTCCTATGGCTTTGTCCCGCGTTCTAAGATCTTAGGCGTTGTCAAAGTTCCATTTTGGAATGATGCCCACGAATATATCAATTCATATGGTGATTAACTAATATCGACCTCAAGTCAAGTGGCTTAGGGTCGATATTTTTTATTTTAGACGATTTATATGCTAAAATTTGTTCAATATCTTTTAGAAAGTAGGAATGTTTATGCTGATACCCGCACGTTTGAAACAAAATGATGAGATCAGGATCATTACTCCTAGTCGGACACTTGATTGTGTCGGTGGGCTTGCTGCTAATCAAATAGCACAGGAAAAATTGACCCAGATGGGATTTAAGGTCACTTTTGGTGATCACCTCAGGGATGACTTTAGATGGCACTAACAGCATTTCTGAGCGGATAGAGGATATTCATGCGGCATTTAGCGATCCTAATGTCAAAGCGATCCAAACAGTGATCGGTGGGTTTACCTCAAACGAGTTATTACCATACCTAGATTTTGATCTGATAGCCAATAATCCCAAGATCATCTGTGGTTTTTCTGATTTCACGGCGCTGGCTAATGCGATCACAGCTAAAACAGGGCTAGTTACCTACTATGGACCCGCTTACATAACACTGAAAATGCTGGATAAAGCAGGGGCTTATCAAGATAACAATTTCCTACAAGCACTGACCAAAAAGCATTACGAGCTCCGACCATCACAGACCTGGTCAAGCGATGAATGGTTTTTATCCGACAGCAAGCGGACATTTTATCCAACTGATTGGAAGATTTATACACCAGGACGTGTCCGTAGTGTAACAGTTGGGGGGCAATGTCAACACGTTGTTTTTATTAGCTGGAACGCAATACCAACCAGATTTTGAGGATAAGATAATTTTGCTTGAATTTGCAGATGATGGTGAAACTTGGCTCGACTTTTCTAGGTTGTTAGCTCAAGTGTTACAACTAGCTAAACGGCCACGCGCGCTTTTATTAGGGCGTTTTCCCAAAATATCACAGATGACAGAGCAACGCTTGTTATACGTCTTGGACAAATTTCCGATCCTAAAAGGGATACCTGTAATGTATGATCTAGATTTTGGACATACACAGCCAATATTTACGATCCCGCTAGGTCAAGAAGTCTGGCTCGATACTGATGAGCTAGTGATCAAGGTCTAGCTAAAATAAACAGTTATGTATATAATACTAACTGTTTATTTTAGCTACCAAAACTACTTTTTATAATGTATATTATGTAAACTAGAATATATTGGGTGAATATCAATATTAACTGCAAAAAAAAAGCCGACCTACTCTCCTGGTCAGCCAATATCTAATTTAAATATGTAACCACCTTCGTTAGATACCTAACGCCCAGCGCAAAAGTGCTATCGCTATAAAAAATAGTATACCATACCAAAGCAAACTAAAAATGCAACCAACTACGCTTGCAAATGATTCCATGGCACCAAAAAAGAAGCGCATTAAATCCCACCTTCCTTAATTAAGTCAAAACAATTTAGATATTAAATGCTACCTTGAGATATACATAGGTCAGCATTATCAAAAATCCGATCCAAAACAAGCTGAACAGACAGCCCATGAAATTCGTGAATGACTCTATGATCCCATAAAAGAATCGCAAAAAATATCGCCTCCTTTGATTCCAGTCTATTACGTTACCCCTTCACTTTTATATCCCAACAACACTATATCTAAATATATTAATATATTTAAGGGACAATTACCAGTAAACTACAAAAGGTCAGCCTACTAGCTTGCAGGCTGACCGAGATAGATTCAAATTTTCAAGTACACAAGTTTTAGCTCATTATTTAGTAGTTACAGTCGTTTGTTTTACCTTATTAGTTTTTGGATCGAAGTAAGTTAAATGTGATTTACGTAACTTACTCTTTTTAGAATCACTCTGTTGGTAATTATTGTTATATAGTGCAGCTTCCCAATTACCATACATCGGATTAGGTAAAATGATGTATTTATCCCCAAATTGCGCCGCATTTTGCATAACATCATTTGTGCGTTTTGCGACAGTGTTTTCGGCTGGATCGTTAAAATCAGAAAGATTATCGCCAAACAGCATGATAACATCAGCCTTTTGTGCCACTTGTTGGCGCCGTTGTTCTTTAGTCTTATCTTGCTTTTGTTTGAGCAAGATATGCTCACGATCGGCTTGTGGCAACCCTTCGGCCGTTAAATTCTTGATCGTTGCCTTTAATTGGCTCTGTTCCCGATCGCTGACATAATAAATTTGAACTCCTTGCTCATTAGCATAATTCAAAAAGTCTTTTGCTCCTGGTACAGCCTTAGCCTTAGCCGCTCTGACCCACTGATCCCAACCATGGGGATAGGATCTATTATTTAAAGCGTTATACGCCTGATATGGTGAATTGTCTAGGACCGTTTCATCAATATCTAAAATGATAGCTTTCGGCTTTTCTGACGGAGTTGCAAGCTTAGTTGCCAGATTATTGCGAGCAACATTATACCCCTGCAAATACAACGCCTTTACTTCAGCTGAAGTTTGATACCATGCAACTGCCATCGTGTTTTGGTCGCCCAAATTCGTCTTAGCCTGCGCCGTTGACATCCCTAGTAGCATAAAAGCCACGAAACTTAAAATGATCTTTTTGATCTTCAAAATTTCTCCTCCAATTTATTGCGAGGTAAAACTTGTGTACAAGATGTATTTTAACGATTTATTTATTTGAATACAACACAAGTTTTTTATGTAAATTACTCAAACATTTGTTAAGCCGTTAAAAAAGTGTAATAATATCTATAAGACTAATTTTAAGGAGAATTTATCATATGAATGGACGTTTGCTCTTTGCACTTGGCTTGTTACTAAGTGTTATCTTACTGGTGATCGGGAATTTAGCCACATTACCGCTAATTTCTTTGATCGGTTATGGCCTAATGAGCTTAATGTTTTTGATCGCCGGTTTTACAATGGCTATTTTGCGCCATACTGGTGCTTTGACTGCTAATGAAAAAAATGTCGCTTGGGATGAAGCACCTGGTGAATTAAAGGCAATGACTATGGTGATTGGTCTAGGCTTTTTAGCGGCTGGGGTCTTTGTTATTTTCAATTATATCTTCTGATCATTATTGAATTTATGTTCAAAAGCCAGTACAATAGAACGTATTGCTTTTTAGAGGAGGAATTTTTTTGTCAGAGACATTAAAGATCATTTTGATGTTGATCATTGGCTATCTTTTAGGCTCCATCCCATCAGGTGTTTGGATCGGGAAGCTGATGTATGGTAAAGATGTTCGCGATTACGGTAGTGGTAATATGGGAACGACCAATACATTTCGGGTCCTAGGAAAAAAAGCTGGGACGATCGTTTTATTGATGGATATATTTAAAGGAACTTTAGCTGCCCTATTACCTTTCCTATTTCATTCCACTGCTAACCCACTATTGATCGGTCTGGCAGCGATCGTTGGGCATGTCTTTCCGATTTTTGCCGGTTTTAAGGGTGGTAAGGCTGTTGCTACGAGTGTGGGTGTCTTATTAGTTTATAATCCATTATTCTTTGTTATTGCTTGGCTGATCTTTTTAGTAACACTTTACATCTCCAGTATGGTCAGTGTCGCTAGCATGCTAGGCTTTTTACTGATCACGATCGTATCATTTTTCTTTAAAGATGCCCTACTTTCAGTCGTTGCGATCACTTTAACGATTTTTGTCTTTGTTCGCCACTACGGTAACATTGAACGGATCAAAAATGGGACTGAAAACATGGTACCATTTGGCCTAGGTTATAAGCGTCGACAACAAAAACAAAATAAATAAAAGCGTATCTTTGGGGCTACAGTTACCCAGATACGCTTTTTTTGTGTGCTATAATGAAGTTGAGGTGATATTATAATGGCAGTTATGCTTGAAAATGAAAAATTACGCGTCGTGATCAATGAACACGGGGCTGAATTAGCTAGTTTAATCTCTAAGGAAAATGGGTTTGAATATATGTGGAGTGGCGATAGTAAGTACTGGAAACGGCACTCAGCGGTTCTTTTCCCGATCGAAGGACGTTTAAAAGATGATACATATCAAGTTGATGGAACAAGCTATCACTTGACACAACACGGTTTTGCCCGTGATATGGATTTTGAGATCTTACATCAAGCTCCAACTGAAGTTTGTTTTGAATTACGCTCTAATGAACAGACCCTTGAAAAATATCCTTTCGAGTTTGTTTTGCAAGTTCAATATAATTTGACACAAACTAAGCTTGAAGTAAGCTACCGCGTGATCAATCCAAGTACTAAAGAAATGTATTTTGGCTTAGGTGCACACCCTGCTTTTTCAACTAAACTAAAAGCAACCGATACTTATCAAGATTACGAAGTTCGCCTAAGTCCTAAAGAGAGTTATCCGCGCATCCCGCTGGTCGATGGTTTTATCGATCTAGAACACATCACGACTGGCGCAGCAACCTTGCCCGTTAGCCATGATCTATTTAAAAATGATGCTCTTATCTATGATCTCGCCCAAGAACCAAATGAGATCAGCTTAGTAAGTAAACACCATGGCCATGGCGTAACGATCACAACGACTGATGCTAAAGCAATGGGTATCTGGTCAAGTTACCCAGCTGAAGGTGATTTTGTTTGCCTCGAACCTTGGTGGGCTTTATCTGATACTTTGGATACTGATGGCGATTTTAAAACAAAATATGCGATCAATAAGTTAAATGGACAACAAGTTTTTGAAGCTAACTACACGATCGATACTTTCTAACTAGATAATAAAAAAAACAGCACTTCCATATAAATTGGAAGTGCTGTTTTTGTGTTATTATCGAACTATATAAGGTACATTTCAAAATATAATTCGGCAAATTCTCGAAAATACCCGAGGAAACACTTTTAAGTATCACCGAAACGTTCGGACTATAGGATATATTGACTAAGATCCTTATCAGCCACGATCTTACCTACTTTTTCTTCAACATACGCTTCTGTGATCGTGATCTCACCCATTTGCATGTCTGGTCCTTCAAAGAGTAAATCTTCGAGTAATTTTTCTAAGATCGTGTGTAAGCGGCGTGCTCCGATATTATCGGTCTCATGGTTTACACGATAGGCGATCTCGGCGATTTTTTCGATCGCTTCGATCGTAAATGTGACCTTAATGTTATCAGTCCCAATGATCGCAATATATTGCTTGATCAATGCGTTATTAGGTTCAGTCAAGATCTTAACGAAATCGTCTTTACTCAAGTCTTCTAATTCAACTCGGATCGGGAAACGTCCTTGTAATTCAGCGATCAGATCGCTTGGTTTACTTTGAGCAAATGCACCTGAAGCGATAAACAAGATGTGATCGGTCTTAATGATCCCGTACTTAGTTTTGATCTGCGAACCTTCAACGATCGGTAAGATATCACGTTGGACCCCTTCACGTGAGACTTCACCTGCATTTTGTTGCGATTTTGAAGTTATCTTATCGATCTCGTCGATAAAGATGATCCCAGTATTTTCTGCACGTTTGATCGCTGCATTAGCTGCATCAGCAGTATTCATCAGTTTTTCTGATTCTTCACGCACAAATACTTCACGAGCTTCTTTGACTGGCATCGTGCGGGTCACCATCCGTTTAGGTGCTAGTGAACCTAATGTATCCGATAGATCTAAGCCCATTTGGCCTAACATTCCATCAGCACCTTGGAATTTTTGGGCAGGATCTTCCATTTGGATCGTAACTTCTTCATTTTCAAGTAAGCCACGTTGGAGTTTTTCAGCCACACTGGAGCGTTCACGTTTAACGCCCTCGGTTACGGTTTCGTTTTCTTCAGCACCTTGCATCCCTGGCATGTTTGGCATTTTACCACTTTGGAGATCACGCATGAACTGCATGAAGTTTTCTTGTTCATTTTGACGGGTTTGTTGTTTTTGAGCTGGAACTAATAATTTTACTAAGCGTTTATCTGCTTTTTGGACAGCTTGACTTCTGACCTTTTTAAAGAGTTCATCTTGTTCCATCTTGTAAGCAACTTCGACTAGATCACGCACCATTGATTCAACATCGCGACCAACGTAACCAACTTCAGTAAATTTTGTTGCTTCGACTTTGATGAATGGTGCATCAACGATTTTAGCCAAACGACGTGCGATCTCAGTCTTACCCACCCCAGTAGGCCCGATCATCATGAGGTTTTTAGGGGTAATCTCTTCTTGCATGTCTTCGGGCAATTGCATTCGACGGTAACGGTTACGTAAAGCGATCGAGATCGCTTTTTTAGCCTGATCTTGGCCAATAACATAATTATCTAATTCAGCTACGATTTGTTTAGGTGTTTTTTCACTATGTTCCATAGAAATCTGTCACTCCTTGATTAAAGTTCTTCTACGATGATATTGTGATTGGTGAAAATATCAATATCACCAGCGATCGAGATCGCATTTTGAGCGATCTGAGCTGCACTTAGATCTTTAGCATAAGCTGTCATCGCTTTAGCTGCTGCAAAGGCGTAATTTCCACCAGAACCGATCGCTAAAACATTATCATCAGGTTCGATGACTTCACCTGATCCTGAGACCAATAGTAAGTTTTCTTTATCCATCACTATCAATAAGGCTTCAAGTTTTTGCAAAGCTTGGTCGCTGCGCCATTCTTGGGCCAATTCAACAGCTGCTCGTTGTAAATTTCCGCTATATTGATTGAGCTTTTTTTCAAATCTATCTTCCAAGTTAAAAGCATCAGCAACGCTTCCAGCAAAACCAACTACGACTTTATTATCGTAGATCCGCCTAACTTTACGAGCAGAACCTTTCATGATGACTTTTTCGCCCATGGTAACTTGACCATCCCCGGCCATCGCAGTATGCCCATTGTGGCGCACAGCACAGATCGTAGTTGCGTGAAATGAAACAGACATGTAAATTCCTCCTAAATTTACGCTCGTGGAAAGAACTTCCGATAATCTCGTTGTAAGTGTTCCGGCGTAACGTGTGTATATATTTGTGTGGTCGATAAACTACTATGGCCTAAAAGTTCTTGGACCGCTCGTAGATCTGCCCCATTACTCAACAAATGTGTGGCAAAGGTATGCCGCAATTCATGGGGATGGATCGTGCTCGAAAGCGAACTGCGCTTAACGATCTGGTCTAAAACATAAGAGACACCAGCAGCTGTCAAGGGATCACCATGATGGTTCACAAAAACATGATCATGGTCACGTTTGTATTTAGCCATCAGTGGCTTACGTGACTTCGCCAAATAACGTTTAAGTGAAGTATAACAGTATGACCCAAATGGCACATACCGATCCTTGCGTCCCTTTCCGTGAAGAAGCATCGTTTTTAGTTCAAAGTCGATATCTTCAAGCTTGAGCCCAGTACACTCACTGAGCCGCATCCCTGTCGAATAAAGTGTTTCAAGCAGGGCGTTATCGCGTAACGAAAGCTTATCCGGGCGCCTTGTTTCCTCAAATAAAAGCTCGAGTTCTTTTTCATAAAAGAACCGTGGCAAGCGCCGTGGATTTTGTTTGATCTGCACATATGCAAAAGGATCTTTAGTCACATATCCATTGCGCAACAAAAAACGATAAAACGCCCGTAGACTTGAGACTTTACGCGAAATGCTACTCATTTTGAGATCTTTATCGTAAAGCTCACTCATAAAGACATGAACATCAAAAGTCGTGATCGCTGCAAATGATTTAGGATGACCACTGTCAGCTAAAAATTGCTCAAATTCAGTAACATCTTCTAAATAAGCAGTGATCGTCTTAGGCGAATATTGGCGTTCGACGCGAAGATATTCTTTAAATTCTGTGATCCACTTTTTTTCCATTTGCTTGCTCCTTCACCTATCTAAAGCTATTTTCTAATATTGGTCAATGTTAGTCAAGCTCCTAAATACGTATATGTCTAAAACTTTTAAACTTTCTTAAGGTTAGACGTTTGAGATATCTCTTCGTCTATGAACATGTATATTCTAAAACGAAAGTATGTTCGTGTAAAGTGATAAGCACACTAAAAAACTCGTACATCTCACACGAGAAATACGAGTTTTTATTCTTTCTTTAAATATCAGCTGTTGTTTTAAATTCTTCTAAAACAGCTAACGCACGCTGTGATAAAGCTAAATTGCGTTCGCGTTTTTCACGGATACGTTTTTCCAAACGTGGGACGATCCCAAAGTTTGCATTGATCGGTTGGAAATGCTTAGGACTAGCATGGGTGATATAGTGAGCCATTGCCCCCATCATCGTTTCTTCTGGGAAAACGACTGGTTCTTTACCTTGAGCGATCAAGGCTGCATTGATCCCTGCATAAAGTCCGCTAGCTGCACTTTCAACATAGCCTTCGACACCTGTCATTTGACCTGCAAATAATAGATCAGCACGCTTTTTAGTTTGATATGTTGCATTTAAAAATTCTGGTGAACGCAAGTAAGTATTGCGATGCATCACACCATAACGGACAAATTGAGCATTTTCTAGCCCTGGGATCATTGAAAAGACCCGTTTTTGTTCGCCCCACTTGAGATGCGTCTGGAACCCAACAAGGTTATATAAGTTACCCGCAGCATTGTCTTGCCGTAATTGAACGACGGCAAAAGGTTCTTTACCCGTTTTAGGGTCTTCTAGGCCAACTGGTTTTAAAGGACCAAAAAGCATCGTCTTTTCACCACGCGAAGCCATTTGTTCGATCGGCATACAGCCCTCAAAGAATTTTTGATCTTCAAAGTCATGTAATTCAGCCATCTCAGCATTGATCAACTCATGATAAAAATTGTAGAATTCTTCTTCTGTCATTGGACAGTTGAGATAAGCTGCTTCGCCTTTATCGTAACGTGATTTCAAATAGATCTTATCCATATCAAGGGATGATTTTTCAACGATCGGAGCAGCGGCATCATAGAAATATAGACCTTCATCGTCGGTTAAACGCTTGATCGCTTGCGCCAATGGATCAGAAGTCAATGGTCCAGTCGCAATGACCGTTAATCCTTCTGGGATCTCAGTCAATTCTTCTCGGATAACTTCCACATTAGGATGATTTGTCAATTTTTCTGTGATCGCACTCGAGAACGTTTCGCGGTCAACGGCTAACGCTCCACCAGCGGGAACGTTATGTGTATCGGCTGCCTCCATGATGATCGAATCTAAGCGCCGCATCTCTTCTTTTAACAACCCCGCACCATTTGTTAATTGATTTGCACGCAACGAGTTAGTGCAGACCAATTCAGCAAAATTTTGTGTATGGTGGGCTGGGGTCTTTTTCTCAGGCCTCATTTCATAAAGTCGAACCTTGAGGCCACGTTTGGCGATCTGCCAAGCGGCTTCACTGCCGGCTAAACCGGCACCAATAACATTAATGCTAGTAGTTGTCATTATTTTACTCCTTAGTTATTTTTGAATGGCTTCTTCATAGTCACCATTTGGACACTTAACTTGTTGTCCCTTTTTCGTCTTTTTATAGACTAGATAGTGGTCACATTTAGGGCAATTTCTACCGACCGGCTTGTCCCAAGAAACAAACTCGCAGTCTGGATACCGCGAACAGCCATAGAAAACACGATTCTTCTTGGATTTACGTTCAACAACTTGTCCCTTGCCACAAACTGGGCATTTTACCCCGATCTGTTTGATGATTGCTTGGGTGTTACGGCAATCTGGGAACCGGCTACAAGCGTAAAACTTACCATAGCGTCCCATTTTGACGACCATTGGGGCACCACAGATCTCACAGTTAAAACCAGCTGGTTCATCTTTGATCGTGACCTTAGCTAATTTTTCAGAAGCTTCTTTGACCTCATCAGAGAATGGTTGATAAAATTCGTCGATAATGGAGACCCATTCTTGTTTACCTTCTTCGATCTCATCTAGCTGTCCTTCCAAATTAGCCGTAAAATCAACATTTAAGATATCAGGGAAGCATTCCTGGATCATCTTATCAACGATCTCACCTAATTCCGTTGGTTCGAATTTACGGGCAGCTAATTTTACATAGTAACGCTTTTGGATGACATTTAGCGTTGGCGCATACGTTGAAGGACGTCCGACCCCATTTTCTTCGAGCGTCTTGATCAAACTAGCTTCAGTATAACGAGCTGGTGGTAAGGTGAAGTGTTGATTAGGTTGATTTTTGACCATTAAAACTTCATCAGCTTCTTTTAGGTCTGGTAAGACATTATCTTTGCGCTTGGATTCAGCATAGACCTTAGTAAAACCATCAAATTTTAGTTTTGATCCATTTGCACGATAAGTCACACCATTTTGCGTTAGATCGACGCGCATCGTATCGACAATCGCCGGTGTCATCTGACTTGCCACAAACCGTGACCAGATCAAAGAATAGAGTTTCATTTGATCTTTAGTCAAATATTTCTCGATCGATTTAGGGGTCCGCATAACTGAAGAAGGTCGGATCGCTTCATGGGCGTCTTGTGCTCCTTCAGATAGTTTAGCCTTACGTGGCTTTAAAGCTGCATACTCTTCACCATATTCTTCATGAATAAAGGTCGAAGCTTCATGCTTTGCTACACTAGAGATCCGTGTTGAGTCGGTCCGCATATACGTGATCAACCCAACAGCACCGCCACGGCCTAAACTGATCCCTTCATAGAGTTGTTGGGCCACCATCATCGTCTTTTGTGTCTTGAATTTCAATGTGTTGTTTGCAGTCTGTTGCAACGTCGAAGTCGTAAATGGTGGCTGTGGCATCCGTTTACGTTCCTTCTTAGTAACACTTGAAACAGTAAATGGCTTCTTAGTGTCTAACTTAGCTAAAACATTTTGCACTGCTTCGTTGTTCTTTAGCTCAGCTTTCTTGCCGTCTAAGCCATAGAAACTAGCATCGAATTTAGCTTTATCCTTTTTGAATTGAGCATCTAAAGTCCAATATTCTTCAGGCTTAAAAGCTTTGATCTCTTGTTCACGTTGAATGATCAAGTTTAAAGCGATCGATTGCACACGCCCAGCTGATAGCCCTTTTTTGATCTTAGCCCATAATAGTGGTGAGATCGAGTAACCTACTAAACGATCAAGAACCCGCCTAGCTTGTTGAGCATCAACTAAATTCATATCGATCGCCCGTGGGTTTTTAAAAGCATTTTTAACCGCATCTTTAGTGATCTCATTGAACACGACCCGGTTTTTATCTTTTGGATCAAGCCCTAAAAGATAGGATAAGTGCCATGCGATCGCTTCTCCTTCACGGTCCGGATCGGCTGCGAGATAAACGTGAGCAGCCTTTTTGGCTTCTTTTCTTAGTTCTTTTATCACATCACCTTTACCGCGGATCGAAATGTAATGTGGTTCGTAGTTATTTTCAACATCGACCCCCATCTTACTCTTAGGTAAGTCACGAATATGCCCTAAACTAGCCATAACTTTATAGCGTGAGCCTAAATATTTTTCGATCGTTTTAGCCTTAGAAGGTGATTCCACGATCACTAAATTTTTTTTTACTTTGCGTTTTGTTTTCTTTTTGGTAGCAGACCCAGTTGTAGACCTCGGCATACCAACAACTCCCTCATAATATAGTCTTGATTTAAAAATATCTGCTGACACGATCGATCGACCAGTCACGAAATTCGATACTCATGTTATGCTATTTAAACTAACTTTGTCAAGCAGTTTGAACATTTCTCAGCTATTGTTCACCTTACCTAAATAAATTCTTCTAAGATATCATTACTATTCAGGACTGGTTTGGCTCCAGCTGCGATCAACTCATTACATCCCATCGAATTGATATCATTTATGCGCCCAGGTAAAGCTAAAACATTGCGATTTTCTTGTAGTGCAAGATTAGCGGTGATCAAACTGCCACTGTGATGTCTTGCCTCAACGACTAACACTGTTTGGCACAATCCTGCAATGATCCGATTACGCAAAGGAAAATGGTATTTCAACGGCCGACTTTCCAAAGGATATTCACTGAGCAACAGTCCAGCATGTGCGATCTGTGTTTGTAAAGCACGATTACAGCTTGGGTAACTGATATCTAGGCCATTACCGATCACAGCGATCGTTTTTCCGTGGTGTTTCAAAGCCAACTGATGAGTAAGACCATCAACTCCCTTGGCCAACCCACTGACAAGGACAAGTTGTTGTTGGATCACGTTAGGTAATAATTAAGTCAAGGCTTGCAGTGCATATGAACTACATTGCCGTGCTCCGACTACACCTAAGAGTTTTTTAGAATCCAACAGTTCGATATCACCTTGATAAAACAAAACGACCGGTGGTGAGTATATTTCCTGTAATTGTGACGGGTAGCGCTTATCTAAAATCGTCAAAAAATGACTGACCTTTAGATTTTGGCGGACCTTTTGCGCTAATTGTTTACTTTGTAGAGCATCCCATAGATCATTTTTTTGCGTTTGTCCTAATTTTAGAAGTAAAAAAAGTTCATCTTTACTAGGGCCAACGCTCAAATGAAAGCATATAACGAACGACCCGTAATTCATTTTTAAGATCTAGGTTACATAAATGTAGCTTCAGCAAGAAAAATTCTAATTCGTTCATGAAAAACACCTCTCGCTATATAAATACGCAAAAGGTATGAGTTTATTTGCTTAAATATTTAACAACTGGTTCAAATGTCTTACGATGGATCGGAGTGACTCCTTTTTGAGCTAGACCAGCCAAATGTTTAGGCGTCCCGTAGCCAGCATTATTACCTAGATCATAGCCTGGATATACCGTATCGTAAAATTTCATCAAGTGGTCACGATTGACTTTAGCAACGATACTAGCGGCTGAGATCGAAACTGATTTAGCGTCGCCCTTGATCAATTTTGTTTGCGGGATGTCAGTATCGATCTGCATCGCATCGATCAAAATATGCCCCGGTTTGATCGTTAAAGCTTCCAAAGCTTCTTTCATTGCGATCCGAGTTGCCTGATAGATATTGACTTCATCGATCAGATCATTTTCGGCTACTCCAACGGCTACCGCGACCGCTTGTTCTAAAATTTTACTATAAAGTTCTTCACGTTTTTTTTCAGATAACTGCTTTGAATCATTGACTTCAACTAATTGAAAATCATGCGGTAAGATCACTGCTGCTGTAACGACTGGACCAGCCAAAGGGCCGCGACCGACTTCGTCGATCCCGGCAACGTATTCAACGTCATTATTCCATAGTTGTTTTTCTAAACGCAAGCGTTCTTTAAATTTGACTAGCTTTTGTGCCTGTTTTTCTTTTTGTTTATAATACGTTGCTAAGGCAGTCTGAACACCTTTACGTGGGTCGTTTTTCAATTCTGCTAACATTTCAGCGCTAGGCTCAGCCTTTAATAGCGCTTTGATCTGTGCGATCGTGTATGCCAAAATAATTCCCCCAATTAATAAATTAAGAGGGGCATGCTACTGCAAGTCCCTCTCGAATATGATCTAAACTTTAGCTGGATCTTTAGGAACGTCATCCAAAGTATAACGTCCTAACTTGCCCTTGCGACAATCAAAGATCAAACGTTCACTTGCGCGCTCATAGTCATCTTTAAAGCCCAATTTACGCGTCAGTTCCAGTAAAACTTCAACTGTCGGCAATTCCAAAAGTTCTTCGTCGATCTTATAGCGTTCGATCAAAGCTTGTGGATTTTTTGCACTGAATTCTTCGATCTCATATAACGCAACATCATCTTTTGCATATAAAGTATCCTTGATCGCACCCGTCAAAGCTAGCTTTTTACCCACGATCGGATCTTCGAACTTCGGCCACAAGATCCCCGGTGTATCTAATAATTGGAGATCTTTGCCAGCTTTCAACCATTGCTGCGACTTGGTGACCCCAGGGCGATTGCCAACTTGAGCAACATTTTTTTTGACCAAATGATTCAATAACGTAGATTTTCCTACGTTAGGGATGCCGATACACATGACTTTGATGCGTTGCGATAAGATCCCGCGTGCTTTTTTATTTGCTAATTTTTCAGCTAAGACTTCTTTGATCTTCTTATCGATCACTTTTAATGAACCTTGAACACTGTTGATCGCTACAGCAGGTTGTCCCATTTTTTCGTAATACTCGATCCATTTACGGGTTTCCTTAGGATCAGCTAAGTCCATTTTCGTCAGCACGATAATACTTGGCTTGTCTTGTAATAGATCCTTTAACTGGGGATTACGTGATGATTCAGGTAGTCTAGCATCGACTAATTCCAAAACGACATCCACCAGTTTGAGGTTTTCTTTGACTTGACGTAAGGCTTTGGCCATGTGACCAGGGAACCATTGAATAATTGCCATGTTTTTGCATCCTTTCATAAAATTAAATCAGCTTTTGCTATTATACCATGCCTTATAGTACTTTAAAATGCCAGATAGGCCAGTAAATGATCCAGGCTCGTCCTGAGATACACGTTTCATCGACCATCCCTAAAGTACGCGAATCTTGACTGATCCGGCGATTATCTCCCAATACAAAATATTTACGCGCTGGGACTTTAGTAGTCGTAAAAAAATCATCCAATGTAAAATCTGAAGTTTCACCCAAATTTGGATCCGTTAGAAATTTTTCTGGGACCTTCTTTTGATTTACATAAAGCTGATTATTTTCATATTTGATCTCATCACCAGGTAACCCGATCACCCGTTTGATATAAGTTTCACCATTAGCGAGCTTGAAAGTGACGATATCAAAACGCTTGATCGTACCGTAATGTCGCACCAAGACTTCATCATGATCATGAAGTGCCGGTAACATCGAATTGCCATTGACCTCCAAAGGGGTGACTAAAAAAAAGCGAATGAAGAGCGCTATTACGAGCGCCAATACGAAGGGACCACTCCATTTTTTGAGTTTTTGTTTATCTACATGTACTTTCATGATGATCTCTACGTCCCTTTCTGAAAAATACACCCATATTGTAACATAATTCTTGTAAAGATAAAAAACGGGCGTCTGTTTTGAGACGTCCCGTTAAAAAATTTATTCACTTAATTTTTCGACAGCTTTTTGGTAGGCATTGTCTGATTCGGTGACTTTTTGAGCAACTTTGGCTTCAATACTTTCAACGGTTGCTTTATCAGCCGTTCCGGTAACTGTTAGCCCATTATCTGTTTGATATTTTTCAACAGCTTGCTTAGTTTGCTCATTAAAGTAACCTGATTTTTCATCCAAATCATAGCCTAAAAAGACCAGCATCTGTTGCAAATTCTTGATCTGCTTTGAATTTTGTCCTTCTTGATAGGTTTTAGCTGTATCGATCGCAGTCAAGTAGGCAACATCCGGATAATCCGCTTCGACATCTGGCTTGATCCCTTTTTTATGGATCCAAGTTCCATCTGGCGTCAACCACTTAGCGATCGTTAATTTCAATTCAGTCTTATCTTTGAATGGTAGCGTATTTTGAACTGTTCCTTTACCATAGGACTTAGTTCCGATCAAAGTGACATTGTTACCTGATTGTTTGAGTGCCGCCGCAAAGATCTCTGAAGCACTAGCGGAGCCGCCATTGATCAAGACGATCGATTTTTCCTTGACCTTGAAACCGTCATCCAGTTCATTACTTGCCTTATAGACCGTTGGCTTGCCATCACGGCCAACAACTTGTAAGATCGGTTTGCCGTTTTCAACAAACATTGAAGACATCGCTAAAGCTTGATCCATCAAGCCACCTGGATTATTACGTACATCGATGATAAAGGACTTAGCCCCTTTTTTGCGCAAGCTTTGGACTGTTTGTTTAAATTCTTTGGCAGTATTTTCAGAAAATGAAGTTACTTGAATATAACCGACCTGCTTATCTTCAGTAGCTAATTTACCCTCAACTGTTTTAACTGGGATCTTAGCCCGCGTCAAAGTCTTCGTGAAAGTCGTTCCATTCCGCTTGATCGTAACTGAAACCTTAGTCCCAACTTTACCCCGCATCAATGAAACAGCTTTATTCAAGGAGTAATCCTTAGTCGATCTGCCATCGATCTTGACGATAACATCATTTGCTTTCAAACCGGCTTTAGCAGCTGGTGTCCCTGCAATCGGTGACATGATCTTGATCTCTGAACCACTTTTTTGCACTTGGGCGCCGATACCGCCAAAACTTCCCGAGATCGAATCATTTAATTCTTGACTTTCAGTCGCATTCATATACTCGGTAAAGGGATCACCTAAAGCCTCGACCATCCCATTTAAAGCACCATCAACCAGTTTTTGTTGACTGACATCTTTATAATAGTTGTAGTAAAGGGCATTATAGACCGTATTGATCTTGCCCATTGCTTGGTTAGCCGACTCGAGCCCCTTTACCTGACGATCCATCAGCCAAAACACGCCACCACCACTGAGCAAGGCGACACAAACTGCAACGAGCACGGTGGTCAATAAATTGTACTTTTTTTGTAAAAACACTCTTTTAAGTTTTGGTTCTTTTTGCTTCTCTTTTTCCACTTAAATTACCTCTTCCAAATATCCTTGCCAAGCTTCATCGAAAACACTCATTGAAGGTAGATAAGTCGCATTCAATTCGAGATAATGCGAGATCTCATGATAATCATCCGAATGTTTAGGAAAAGCTTGATCAAAGAACGCTGCATTGGCAAAATGACTGATCTCATCTACACCATTGGGATCACGTTTAGTCATCAAATACCGATAAAAACTTTCGCGCATAAATTTACCTACCTTTAATTAGTATTACTCAATGGGAAAGCGACTTTAAATTGAAGATCATCTTGCTTGAGATCAAATTTTTCACCTTGGATCTTGATCCCTTGTTTTTTGGTCAATTGATTTAGATCAAGGGTGATCGTTGCTTTGGAGGCATTGATCTTAGCCCACTTACCGAGATCGTAATTATTTTTGATATACCCTAAGACAAAACTTGGTGGAGCATTCAAAGATCCGATCGCGACTGATTTAGTTTTTAGTTCTAGATTTCCCGAATCGTCAAGCTGTGGCGTCGCATATAGCGTGAAGGAGACATCTTTGCCTAAGATCTTTGTCGTCCCCATCAAGATCGCAGATTTATCCAAGACGAAACGGTACTTGATCGCACCCTTCTTTTGGTTTTGTTGTAGATAATAGTTGACAGCCGCACTTAGTTGCTCTTTATTCAAAACAACATTGACATTGGCATACTGTCCTTGTTTTTGTGTTGTTTGCGTTGCGATCTGTTTTTGATCTGAGCTTGGAGTCGTTACTTGAAACCAAACAAAGACGATAAAGCCTAATACTAGCCCTAAAAGGATCGCAAACGCCCATTTCCAAGGATTTTGTTTCATTTTATTTTTCACCCTCTAACCATGTACTTTTATGTTTGAGCATCACTTGATATAGTCTAGAAGTGATGTAGCGATAACCTTTATCGTTAGGATGAAAATGATCTTCATCAGATAGATAGTCATTTTTCTCCTTATCATCACTTAAAAGTTGCTCAAGTTTACTATCAGCAACATCATTTAGATCGGTCGTCGCATTTTTTTGCAGTGTTGCCTTCGATCTACCGTAATATTGCCCCTCAGATAGCCGCTTATTTACATCCACAAAATAGATCTTCGACTCATTTTTAATAGTATCCTTAGCAACTTCATTCCATTCATCAGTATATTGTTGCATTTGTGTTAAAGTCGGAAAATATACATAAAATGGATTGTAGACACTGATCAAGAAGATCGGTGCAGTTTTGTTATATTGCCGCACAGTCGCTAATAAACTCTGTAAATTAGCTGCATATTCAGTTTTAGCTTTAGGCATTGCATTACTGAGTTTATTTTCAGCTAAACTATTGAAGTTTTGTTGAAGAACTTTCATTAGATCGTTCCCGCCGACCGTCATCGTAATCACATCAGCCTTTTTAAGATCTGACTGGAGCTGTTTTGAATCAAGCACACGTTGTTTTATCTGATCACTACGATCACCAGTCTTGCCGTAATTGTGTGTGGTCACCGTTAGAGCTTGTTTTTGCTCGAGCTTGGTCTTGATCAAGCCAACATAACCACCTTTATCTGTGGTATCACCCACACCAAAAGTCAAAGAATCACCTAAAGCAGTCAAGGTCAGGGTCGGTTTGGCTTTTTTGGTAGTAGCTCGTTCCACTTTAGCGGTAACTTTTTTGACTGGGTCCAATTCTTGTTTCTGCGGTAATACAAGCTGTAAAACTAAATAAAAAACAGCAGCTACTCCAACGATACAACCGACAAATGCTGCTATTTTTCCGATTACTTTCAAAAAATATCCCCCTTTAATTGGTCTTGCCTTTATTGTAAGCTAAATGCACTTTAATTTAAATACTTATCTCATGTAAGTTGTATTTGCTAGTATGTTACAATTGTAATTGATTAAAAATTTTTTATCAGAAAGGTCGATCTATTTGCCTAAATATACTAACAAAAATCTGATCGCTAGTTCGATCATCACAGGGATCGCGCTGCTAGGCTCTGTCTTTTTAACGATCATCACGCTGCTAGCTGGGCATCCCAAAACTGCCTTTATTGTTGCGCTTTCGCTTATCTTAGGGACTGTTAGCCTGTATCTATTGCTAAAGATCATTACTTTAGCTCTGTATAATACTAAAGCTCACCGTCCTTTAGACACGATAACACGTAGCTTAGGAGCTTTGACGCTTATGACGCTGCTTTACCCACTTTGTTTTGGGGTAAAGTTTTTTGCAGCCGGCTGGGTCGCTTTTGGACTCGTGACTGCTTGGGCGGTCTTAACATTGATCTATGAATGTGTTTTTTATCTAAAATACTGGCAATGGGTCTATGCCGTTAGCTTGGTCGTTTGGTTGGTCTGTTTGATCTTGATCGTTACCGGTCAGATCTTTGAACCACTCTTTATTATCGCCATCATCTTAGGGATCCTTTCCTATTGGTGGAATAAAGCCCAGCCTAAACTACTTTGGCTCTCATGTCTTGCAGAAACATTGCTGATCTGGACTTGGCTTTTAGGTCTGATACAATTGATCCGTTAGTGATGATAAAAACAGGGATGTCGTAATAAAACATCCCCGTTTTTTATTTACGTTCATAGATATAGAAGGTGTGTGGATAATGATTTTTTTCATCGACCACACCGTCTTCTTGAAAGATCACTCTGAATTTTGAATAATCTAGCTCAGGCATAAGCGTATCACCCTTAAATTCAGCAGCGATCTTGGTCACATACAGACGCTCAACTTCTTCTTGCAAACTATTGAACAGCGAAGCGCCACCGATCACAAAAACTTCCTCAGACTGTTGTGATAACCAAGTCTTTAGCTCAGTTAGATCTGAAAAAACCGTTAAGCGTTCAGTCGTTTGTGCTTCTTTTTTTAATTCTTCACTGTGCGTCAAGACGACATGTTGGCGCTTCGGCAATAAGCCTGGAAAACTAGCAAAAGTCTTGCGTCCCATAACGATCGGGTGACCGATAGTTTGTTTTTTAAAGAAAGCTAGATCAGCTGGCAGATGCCAAGGTAATTTCCCCTGGTATCCGATATGATGTGCCTTATCTTCAGCCCAAATAAATGAGATCATTTTTTTACCCCTTTTCTTATACAGCCACAGGTGCTTTGATAGCTCCCCAAGATTCATAGCCTTCTAGTTTGATATCATCCATTTCAAATGACAAAACGTCTTTTTTAGCTGGATTCAACCACAACTTAGGGGCCACTTTAGGTGTACGTGCTAATTGCTCTTTAACTTGCTCAAGATGGTTAGAGTAGATATGCGCATCCCCTAAAGTATGGATAAATTCGCCTACCTCTAATCCTGTTTCATGGGCGATCAAATGTGTCAATAAAGCATAACTAGCAATATTGAACGGTACTCCTAAAAAGACGTCACCACTTCGTTGATAGAGCTGACAACTCAACTTATTGTCATTGACATAAAATTGAAATAACGTATGGCACGGTGGCAAAGCACTGAAAGGTACATCTTCAGGATTCCAAGCCGAAACGATCATTCGTCTAGAATTTGGGTCAGTTTTGATCGTCTCGATCACATCTTTGATCTGATCGATCGTTTCGCCTGTATGGGTTTTCCAATGCCGCCACTGTGCACCATAAACGTCACCTAAATTGCCATACTTAGCTGCAAATTCATCATCGTTAACGATCCGGTCGCAAAATTGCTTCTTTTGTGTTAGATATACTTCTTTGAACGCTGGATCTTTTTGAGCACGTAAGCCAAAATCAGTCATATCTGGTCCAGTGTACTCATCACTTTCGATCCAATTTTTAAAAGCCCATTCATCCCAAATATGATTATTATGTTGCAATAGGTATTGAATATTGGTATCACCCTTCAAAAACCAAAGCAACTCACTTTTGATCAAGCCAAAAGGAACTTTTTTAGTTGTCAATAAAGGAAAACCTTGGCTTAGGTCAAAGCGCATTTGATAACCAAATAAACTGGTCGTCCCTGTTTTAGTCCGGTCACCTTTTTGATGACCCTTTTCTAAAATATCTCGAATCAATTGTAAATACGGTTCTTCAAGTGCAGTCATTTTCTTCCTCCGATGCAATTATTTGGGATAGATCATTATATCATGTTTTATTAGACGTATTGTCCTAACTCTTCCCAGCGGGCCATTTTTTGTTCACTTTGTGCGTTTAGGTCGTCGATCTCTTGTTGTAAACTGGCGAGCTTAGGATAATCTGAACCATCCACTTCACCCATTTGCGTCTGTAATTGTTCTAGCTTTTCATCCAACATTTCGATCTCTTGTTCTAATTTATCAAATTCAAGCTGCTCAGCATAAGTCAATTTTGTTTTTTCTTTTGGTTCAGTCGATTTGGTAACTGGCTTTTCCTTGACTACTTTTTTGGCAGGTCGTTTATCTAGATTTTTTTTTAGATAATCTGTGAAAAGCCCATAATGCCGTGTTATTTTAGCATTGCCTTCAAAGATCAAAAGTGAATCGGCTACTTTGTCTAAGAAATAACGGTCATGCGAAACTGTGATCACGGTTCCTTGGAATTGATCGAGATAATCTTCCAATACCGTCAATGTACCGATATCTAGATCGTTTGTCGGTTCGTCTAAGATCAAGACGTTTGGCTGCATCATCAGTAGTTTCAAAAGATATAAGCGCCGTTTTTCGCCCCCAGAAAGTTTCTTGATCAAGGTACCATGCATTGATCTTGGAAAGAGAAACTGTTCGAGCAATTGCGTCGTGCTGACGTGCTCGCCATCTTTATTGACGATCGTTTGAGCAACATCATTTAGATAACTGATAACTCGTTTGTCCTCAGGGATGTCTTCTGTTTTTTGTTGGTAGTAGGCGATCTTAACCGTTTCACCTGTGATCAATTCTCCACTGTCTAAAGCTAATTTCCCAGCTAAAACATTCAATAAACTTGATTTACCAGCACCATTGACCCCTGTGATCCCGATCCGATCACCGGCTTGGATCAACAGATCAAAGTCTTTTAAGATCGCATGCTCATCTAAGTTTAATGAAGCATGTTTTAGCTCTAAAACTTTTTTACCTAAGCGTTGTTGCCCTAGATTGATATCGACTTTACCATCAACTTGAACTTTGTTGAGATTTTCTTTTAGTTCATTAAAGCTATTGATCCGAGCTTGCTGTTTAGTCGTTCGCGCTTTAGCCCCGGTACGCATCCACGCTAATTCTTTTTTATAGAGCTGTTGTTGCTTATGTTCAGCAGTCAATTCGCGTTCGACACGTTTTGCCTTTTGATCGACAAAATCTTGATAATTCCCGGTATAAAAATATAATTTGCCAAATGATAGTTCAATGATCTGATTAGCGATCTGGTCTAAGAAATAACGGTCATGGGTCACTACTAAAAGCGCACCCTTATACGAAGCTAGGTAATTTTCTAGCCAAGCGATCGAATCAAAGTCCAAGTGGTTTGTCGGTTCGTCTAGGATCAGTAGGTCTGGCTCTTGGATCAAAACTTGGGCTAGGCCGACCCGTTTGACCTGACCACCAGAAAGTGTCTTGATCTTTTGATGCCAATCGTTGATGTGTAACTGCGTCAAAATAGTCTTAATATCACTATCAGCACTCCAAGCATCTTCTTGATTCATCTTGGCTTCAGCCTCATCGTAGCGTTTTTGGAGTTTTTCATTTTCCGGATCATTACTGTAGGCCGTTAATGCTTGTTCGTAATGTTTGATCGTCTGAAAAACTGGCGCTGCACCATCAAAAACAGCTTCCATGATCGTTTTTTCTGGATCCAATTCAGGTTGTTGCTTTAGATAACTGATCCGATAATTATTAGGTGCGATCAATTCACCAGAATCGGCGGGATCAAAACCACTGATCGTATTCAAAAAAGTCGTCTTCCCTGAACCATTAGTCCCGATCAAGCCGATCCGGTCATGTTCATTGATGATAAAACTCGCATCTTGAAACAGTGTTTTATCGCCATAGGTCTTAGTTAAATTTTCAATTCGAAGTGTTTGCATCTAGTTTAATTCCTTACTTAATTTTTCAGCTTGAGCTAATAAAACTGCTTTATCGTTGGCTAGTTCACCTAGCACAACTTTTTGTTCGAGCGTATTCAAGATCTTGCCTAATCCTGGTCCTGGTTTTAGGCCCAGTGTTTGGATCAGATCCTTACCATTCAAAGCTAACTGCGCCTTATCTTTGATCGGTAACGCTGTATAGGTCTGTAAAAGTTTAGCACCGGTCAAAGGTAACTGTAAGATATCTAATAGGTGGCTCGCTGCTTTAGTTGCACGTTCTTTAGCATGGTAACAGACCAACGGATCAAGATCAGGTGTGGCTTGCTCAAGGATCGATAGGACGTTTTGAACTTCCATACTGATATCATTTGAAGTTTTCCAAGCTTTGAGAAAACTGCGGACTTGTTTAGGGGTAAGCTCAAAGACATAGGCCAATAATGCCCAACATTCTAATTCATCTACTAGTTTTAGTTGAGGCAATTTGGCGATCTTACGTAAAGCTTGCTCACGTGTCGCAAATTGTGGGCAGTATTTGAAAAGTTCTGTTTCTAAAAAGGCATCTAGTCCTTGGACCACATTTTTACCTAATAATAATTTGATCCATTCGACTTGGATCCGTTCAACCGCGATCTTTTCGAGTAAATGTGCATTGGCTTTGATCGCTTGTAAAGTCTTAGGCTCGATCTTAAAATCCAATTGACTAGCAAAGCGTACTGTCCGCATCATGCGTAAGGCGTCTTCAAAGAAACGCTCAGTCGGATCACCCACAGCACGGATCGTTTTATTTTTTAAGTCATCTAAGCCAGAAAACATGTCGATCACAGTGCCATCGGGTGCTAAAGCCAAAGCATTGATCGTTAAGTCGCGGCGCTTGAGATCTTCTTTTAAAGAACGCACAAATTCGACTTTATCAGGGCGCCGAAAATCTTGATAGCCACTTTCCGTCCGAAAAGTCGTGATTTCGTAACCTTCACCATGGTCTAATACCATGACAGTTCCGTGCTCGATCCCCGTGTCGACTGTCCGCTCAAAGATCGCTTTTATCTCGGCCGGATATGCACTAGTTGCAATATCAACATCGTGGATCGGTAAGCCTAGGATCGTATCCCGGACGCTTCCCCCCACAAAGTAAGCTTCAAAGCCAGCAGCTCTTATCTGTTGTAACAACGGTAAAGCTACCGTAAATTCTTGAGGTATTTTTTCTACTTGCATAATCTATATCCAACCTATTCTAAATATATAGTCAGTATTATTATAGCCGTCTCAATTCAGCGTTACAATTAAAAGTATCTAACAAAAAAGCACTCAACTTTCGCTGAATGCTAAGGTAAATTACTTTAATTTTATGATATGTGGTTCGATAGCTTTTCTGACATTTTCTTTTTCTTCGGGTGTCAACTTAGGCCAGTAAAGTTCTTCTAGATTATCAAAATAAAAGCAAGCGTCCTCTGGATTAGGGTGATCGGTCATTTCAAAAACGAAAAACATCAATTCACTTTTCTCATCACTTGTTAAATTGTACAATTAGTCAACTCTTTACCCATATATGAAAATTCTACGTCACCGGCAAATATTTTATATTTTTTGCTCATTTAGCTCACACTCATTTCATAGTAATTTCTTCTTGGGCCGATTATACGTGAAACCTTCACCCAATGCTTCGGTCACATCTAAGACTGAGATAAAAGCTTTGGGATCATGATGCTCTGCGATCCGCTTGATGGCCGTCAATTCACTGGGACTGACGACACAGTAGATCGCTTTAAAATCTTGATTGGAAAATGCCCCTTGTCCAGCTAAATAACTGACGCCCCGATCAAGATCTTGGATGATCGATTTAGCGATCTCATCTGGAAAGCGTGAAATAATCACAACACCGCGCGCTGCATATGCCCCACCTTGGATAAAATTAACTAGTTGCGAAAAGACATACGAAGCGAGCAAGGTATACATCATTTGGCGTAGGTCCAAGTAGCTCAGAGATAACGTCAAAACGACCGCATCTAACGCAAGCAGTGTCTTTCCCATCTGGATCCCTTTTTCCTTCTCCAAGATCCGAGCTACGACATCGGTCCCCCCGGTAGTTCCACCGAATTTATAGACGATCCCTGAGCCAACACCACCAAAGATCCCAGCTAAGATCCCGGCAATAAAGAGATCATTATGAATATTTATCGGAATATAGAATCGTTGCCAAAACCAGATCCAAAATGACAAAGCCAATGTTCCATAAACTGTATAAACTAAAGCTTTTTTCCCTAAGTAGCGATAGCCAATGATGATCAAGGGAATATTGATCAAGATCGTTGATAGCGCTGGATCGATATGTAACCAATAACGAATGATCAACGTGATCCCTGTAACTCCACCTTCAGCTAAATTATTTGCTATATTGACCGAGACTAGACCCAAGCCATAAAAAGCACACCCCAAACTTATCATGATAAGATCTATTATACTTAAACGTTCATTTGATACCATGCAAACACACCCTCTCTAGTTTTATAATAACATAAGTAGGTCGCTAACTTACTAGCTTAAGATCAGTTATAAAATGTTTTGTTGGCTGCGCCGGTTTTTGGCGCAGTCTTTTATTTTATTTCTTAAAGTTAAAGTAACATTTTATTATTGATAAACTTGCAAGCATTTACACTTTTTGCTATTGTTAAAGTAACAAATTATTATTATCGAGGTGGGTAAATATGGCACAATTCCCTTATGAAGATAGATTTCGGCATTATTTAGAATACGATCGGGTGCTTGAAAAAAATACTTGTGATGATCTTTGTCGTGATGTCGCCGATCTCTTCAACTATCTAAGAAATTTCAACAGCCTTTACCGCATGGATCCTGATCTCTCTAACCTGACCGAAAGCGATATCCGTGATTATTTAAACATGCTCCAAGTCAAACGGGAGATCAAAAATACGACTTACAACAAATATCTGACACACCTTAATGTTTATTTTGCGTTTCTCTTCAATGAACGTCTTTCAACTAGCTTGCCTACTCTACCATTAAAAGGACTAAAACGCTCTAAAAATGAGCTGGTCCCGGTAAATTGGCAAGAAGAACTACCGCTATTGCTGGAAAACGATGACTTATCGTATTACACGCGTGCCACTTTATTATTTATCTCACACTATTATACGATCACCGAGATCTTACAAAGTGGCTTTTATCAGATATTAGACACGGAAAACTTTGCCCCCAATGAACAGCTCTTCTTAGACCGCTTTAAAGAATATCTTGCTCCTTTGCAAACTAAACAGCACAGTCAAGATCTTTTCTTAAAACAGCGGATCAATCTAGTTGAACCCCGGCTGACTTTGCCTGGCTTGCATAAATATCTCAAAGCTGACCAACCTAAATGCTTCTTACCTTTGATCCCACGTAAGTTCTACCAAGCTGCGATCTTCCATGCTCTATTGACCGAACAACACTTAAATGAGCAACAACTTAGTGACAAATTGCATCTTGATGGGACTTCACTCAACTATTATCGGCAAGAACTGATCAGATACGAACTTCAATAGCAAAAAAGCGCCCGAATTCGAGCGCTTTTTTGCTATCAATATTGTAATTCATCTAATAGATCTTCGACTTCATAATCAGTCGGAACTTGCATGAGGTAAGCTTTAGCTGCTGCACTAGCTTCAGTACGGCGCCCTGCATTTCTAAAGAAGAAAGCTGCATCCCTTAAAAATTCAGCATTGTCATCTAAATAACGAGCAGCTGTTTCGTAATTAGTCAAAGCCTGTTCATAATCATCCAAGTTGGCATATGAACGCCCTAGATTCCAATAGATCTGCGGATCAACTTCATCTTTAGCCAAATAATCTTTCAAAAGTTCGATATTTTCTTGATCTTGTTGCGTAGCCAATAATTGGTTACTCAATTCCAAAACTAGCGTCAAATTACTTGGATCTAACGCTAAGGCTTCTTTCAAGTAATCAGTTGCTTCCTTGTTTTTGCCCAATTTAGCAGCTAATTGACTGGCTTTTTGGTATAGGGCTTCATTAAATTCATCCACGGCTAGACCTTCTTGGGCCGTGATCAAAGCTTGACCAAACTGACCCGCTTGTTCGTAGAGATCAGCTAAATATGGATAGACCGTCACATAATCTGGCGTACGTTCACGCAACTTCTCAAAGTTGGCCGTCGCAGCTTCAAGATCACCTAATTCACGTTGGGTAAAGGCTAATTGGAACAACGTATCGTTATCGAGTTGTTCTTCTGGGATCTGTTCTAAATAGCCTAATGCAGTCTCAAACTTGCCATAGCCGGCATAAGAAAGACCCAAACGAGTCACTAAATTGACCCGGGAAAACTCTAAGATCCCTTGTTTTAACAAGGAACGATAAAATTGAGCTGCTTTACGATATTCTTTAATGTTAAAGTATAACTCAGCTAAAGCAAATTCGATCACCGGTTCATCTGGTGCTAATCGATAAGCCGTTAGCAATTTTTGTTCACTGACATCAAAAGCCCCTTGCGTCTGATAAAGATCAGCGCTAACTAAAAGAGCTTCTAAATAAGCATTTGATTCCGGAGTGATCTGAGATAAGATCGCTAAGGCTTGATCATCATTACCTTCACCGATCTGGATCTCAGCTAAGGCGGTCTTTAAGCTATCTTCATTGGGATAGCGTTTGACTAAAGTTTCGTATGCTTTAGCTGCCATCTCAGAAAAGCCTAGTGAATACAGCTCTTCGGCCAAACTGTATAGCATATCGTCTTCATCCCTAGTCAACGCAAGCTCTAAAGTTTCATTTGCTTTGGTAAAATCTCCTTGCGCTAAATGATCTAGTGTTTCTTCCGAATAAGTCATGTGGTTACCACCTTTACTTAATAACTTCTAGCTACCATCATAACATAAAAAAGTCGCTAAATTAATAACGACTTCTTTGGTATTAACCTAAATATGGATCCGCTGGAACATGT
This sequence comes from Ligilactobacillus sp. RTP31139st1_D10_RTP31139_211217, assembly GCF_040226755.1. Taxonomy (NCBI): domain Bacteria; kingdom Bacillati; phylum Bacillota; class Bacilli; order Lactobacillales; family Lactobacillaceae; genus Ligilactobacillus; species Ligilactobacillus sp. RTP31139st1_D10_RTP31139_211217. The sequence continues at coordinate 30,491 of NZ_JBCOAR010000001.1, read as the reverse complement.
ACGAGATCATTTTCAACTAGGCGTTCAGCGATCTGAACTGTATTCCATGCAGCTCCCTTCAACAAATTATCTGACACGATCCACATGTTAAAACTACCCGGATTTTCCTTATCAGCACGTACCCGTCCCACAAAAGTCTCACGTTTACCTTCAGCTGTCAGTGGCTGTGGGTATTCTTGGTGAGCCGGATCATCTTGTAAAACGACTCCAGGAGCAGTTTTAAGCGTTTCTTTGACTTGTTCAGCTGTCAAAGTGGTATCTGCCGTCTTAAAGTAGACCGATTCACCGTGGCCGATCACGACTGGGACCCGAACACAGGTCGCCGTCACTTTGAGTTTTGGATCATTCATGTCACCTTGCATGATCTTTTTAGTTTCATGGATCATCTTCCACTCTTCATGTGAGTAACCATCTTCTTCAAAGACATCGATCTGTGGCAAAAGATTAAAAGCTAGTGGATAATGCTTCTTGTCACCCTTGACTGGAAAGATCTTACCTTCCATTGTCTCCCCATTCAAATAATCTTTGGCCTCTGAAAGCATTTCATCTAAAGCAGTTTGACCTGCGCCTGAAGCTGCTTGATAAGTCGAAACGATGATCTGTTCTAAGCCAAATTTTTGGCGGATCGGTTCTAAAGCGACCATCATTTGGATCGTTGAACAATTAGGATTAGCTACGATCCCACGGTGTTCAAATAAAGCTTGTTCATTGACTTCTGGGACGACTAGCGGTACTTCTGGCTCCATCCGAAAAGCACTCGTATTATCGACACAGACCGCCCCGCGCTTAACTGCTTCAGGGAGCAATTTCTTAGAAACAGCACCACCAGCTGAAGCTAAAACTAGATCAACACCTTCAAATACCTCTGGTGTTGCCTCTTCGATCGTGATCGCTTGACCCTTAAAACTGAGCTGTTTACCTGCCGAACGCTTGGAAGCAAGCAATTTGACCTTCTTGACTGGGATCGTTGACTGTTCTAATTGTTCGATCAACCGTGAACCCACCGCACCAGTAGCACCTAAAATAGCAACTGTATATTCTCTCATTTTACTTTACCTTCTTTTTATAAAATATTTTCTAATCCAACGATTAAACCGTCTAATGCCTTAGCCTTTTGCACCGCAAGCTTGACACCGCTCATAAACGAAGCCCGATCAAATGAATCTTGGCGGATCGTCAAGGCTTCACCTGCACCACCAAAAAGGACCTGTTCATGAGCCACATATCCTGGCAAACGAACTGAGTGGAGCTTGATACCTTCATAGTCACCGCCACGTACATGCGCTAGGGTCTCAGTTTCATCCTTTGCTCCTTGATGATGCGGTACGCGATTTTGTGCGATCAACTTGGCTGTCATCAAGGCTGTCCCTGAGGGTGCATCTTTTTTATTATCATGATGCATTTCAATGATCTCAACATCAGGGAAATATTTGGCTGCTTCTTTGGCAAATTTCATCAATAATACCGCTGACATCCCAAAATTAGGTGCCACTAAGCCACCTAGCTGCTGAGCTAAAGCTAACTGCTTAAGTTCAGCTAACTCTTCATCGGTCAAACCTGTAGTTCCCACTACGGGACGCATCCCGTGTTTTAAAGCAAATTTGACATTTTCAAACACAGCACTCGGAGCGGTAAAGTCGATCCAAACATCAGCTCCATGTTCGATCTGCGACAGCTCATTGTAGATCTTGACCTGCTCACCAAGACCAAAGCGTTGACGATCACTTTCGGTAGCTCCTAAAGCAAAAACCGCCACCAATTCAAAATCAGGTGTCTCATCGATCAACTTTAAGACCTGTTGGCCCATTGAACCTGAATAACCTGCAACTAAAATCTTGATCATTTTGTCTCCCCCAAATCTAATGGTAATCGTTTTGATAAAGCATTTTTAGCTAATCCTAGGCTTGATGCTAATTCTTGTTGTTGAGCCTCATTTAAAGCAAGCAACGGTAACCTAAGCCCACCAACAGCAAAGCCCTGGGCATTCAACACGGCTTTGACTGGAGCTGGTGAAGGATACATAAACAAAGCTTGCATCTTAGGGAGCAACCATTGTTCCAATGCCTTAGCTTTACTTTGATCAGCTTTAGCAAATGCTTGATACATTTGTGTCATTTGCTCACCGTAAATATGTGCCGCCACCGAAATAACTCCAACTGCGCCTAATTTCTTAGCTGCTAAAGCCTGTGCATCCTCACCAGTAAAGACACTAAAAGCTTCATTACGTGTATTCTCGATGATATATGCCAGCTCATCTAGACTGCCACATTGTTTTACCCCAGCAATGTTATCCAATTTGGCTAAGTCTACGATCACTTCTTTATCGAGTTTGACACCAGTCCGACTAGGTATATTATACATGATCAAGGGAAGCTCAGCCTTTTTAGCCAAATATTCAAAATGTGCTCTTATCCCAGCTTGATCTGGTTTATTGTAATAAGGTACTACGGCCAAAGCGTAATCTATTCCCGTGATCTTTGCAACTTCATTGATAAATTCTAAAGTCGCTTGAGTCGCATTCGTTCCACAACCAGCGATCACTGGAACACGTCCAGCAACTATTTGGGCAAACTTTTGGTAAAGCGTTAATTTCTCTTGATGTGTCAAAGTTGGCGTCTCACCCGTTGTACCGCCGATCACAAAGCCTTGGGTCCCACTTTGTAACAAGTGTTCAGTCAATTTTTCTAAGGCAGGATAATCGATCTGCCCTTCAGCCGTAAATGGGGTCACGATCGCGGTTATGATCTGTGATCTGGTTAACATTAAGCATCCACTTCTTTCTCTTGTTTCATACGGGCACATAAAAACCCAGTTATTGCATTGACTCCCTTGAGGATCGCTGTTTGATCAGGCACTAGCTTATTGCTATGTAAAGCATGGACATCATTTACACCTAACCAAAACATCGTCCCAGGAAATTTGGAAAGTAAGTATCCAAAATCTTCCCCGGTCATCTTCGGCTCAGTCTCGATAAATTCAACATCTGGCGCTTTTTGCATATGTTCAATGAAAAAAGCCGTCAATACAGAATCATTTTCAACGGGTAGATAACCACCTTGATTCAAGGTAAGCTCGACTCGAGCATCAAAACTCTGGGCTACACCATCGCAGATCTCCTGTAATCTTTTTTGGATCAAGGTGATCATCTCTTGGGTCAAGCCACGAATGGTGCCTTTGATCACCGCTTTACCAGCGATCACATTTCTGATCGTACCAGCCTTTAGTTCACCAAACGTTAAGACACCACCCTTAGTTGGATCGACATTGCGCGAGATGATCGTTTGCGCCTGCATGATCAAAGCACTAGCGCAGACGATCATGTCATTGGCTTGATGGGGATAAGCTGCATGGCCTCCTTTGCCGTACAAATGGATATCGACTTCAGTTGTTCCTGCAAATAATGTTCCTAAATTACATCCGATCGCACCAGCAGGCAGTTCAGGTGCATCATGCAAAGCATAGAATTCATCGGGGCGCCACTCTCCACTAAAAACGCCTAATTCATAAGCTAATTTACCACCATTCTTACTTTCTTCAGCTGGTTGAAAGAAAAAGATCAAGTCATCTTTAGGACGAGTAGTTGTAAAATAAGCTAAGACTCCCAATGCCACTGTCATATGGATATCATGACCACAAGCGTGCATCACCCCAGGATTTTTCGAGCTGAACTCTAAGCCTGTTTCTTCTGTGAGGGGCAACGCATCGATATCGCAGCGATAGCCGAGCGTTTTTTTAGGGGCACTTCCCCGCACTTTGACCAATAAAGCCGTTGGCAACTCAGGGATCTCTTTTATCTCTAAGTAACTTTGATCTAATTTAGCGATCTCTTGTTGTAAATATGCTTTCGTTTTGACTTCTTCTAGTGCTAACTCGGGGATCTGATGCAACTCTTGATAGATCTTTGTCAACTTACTTTCACTTAACATTTTGCTCACAACTTTCTTAAATCATCTTCTAAGCCTGTCTTTTCTTTGGTCTTTTCATCAGTGTATTTAACAAACTTAGCTGGTACCCCGGCAACGACACTGTAAGGTTCAACATCTTTAGTCACGATCGCACCAGCAGCCACGACTGCGCCTTTACCGACCCGAACACCTTCTAAAACAACAGCATTAGCGCCGATCAAAACATCGTCTTCGATGATCACAGGCGTTGCCGACGCTGGTTCGACTACCCCCGCCAAAACAGTCCCCGCACCGATATGACAATTCTTACCTACGATCGCACGGCCACCTAAAACAGCCCCCATATCGATCATTGAACCAGCACCGATTTCGGCTCCAATGTTGATGATCGCCCCCATCATGATGACTGCATTATCACCGACCAAGACCTGATCTCTGATCAAAGCGCCGGGTTCGATCCGCGCATTGATATCTTTTTGATCTAGTAACGGTACAGCGGAGTTTCGCGTTTGGTTTTCGATCACATAGTCTTTGATCTTAGTTTGGTTAGTGGCTAAAAATGGTTTGACGACCTGCCAGTCACCAAATAATACAGCACTATCTGCCCCGCCAAAAACTTTGATCTCATTTGGAATATCAAGGTCAGCGATCGAAGCGTTCAAATAAACTTTGACCGGTGTCTTCTTGTCTGCGTTTGCGATAAAATTGATAATTTCTTGTGCGTTTAATTCTGCCATGTTCTTTAATTGCTACTACCAAAAAGTAGCTTTCCTTTCTTGATTTTATTTATAAGGTAGATCCAACTTCAATAAGTCAGCGTAAGTCTCACGTTTGACCACTAGTTTAGCCTGCTCATTTTCAACAAAAACAACTGCGGGACGTGGGTTACGATTGTAATTTGAAGCCATCGCATAACCGTATGCCCCCGTTGCTAACAGCGCGATGATGTCACCTGGTTTTGTTTCAGGTAAAGCTAATTTATCGATCAAAATATCCCCTGATTCACAGTATTTTCCAGCTAAATGCACTGTCTGAGTCACTTTGGCGTTTGGCTCATTAGCTAAAACAGCTGCATACTTAGCTTGATATAAGGCGGGGCGAATATTATCTCCCATGCCACCATCAACTGCTAAATACGATAAATGGTCTGGAATATCTTTTCGTGCCCCGACTGTATATAGGTTATATCCAGCTGGTCCTGTGATCGAACGCCCGGGCTCGATCCAAATTGCTGGAAGCTCCAACTCATATTCCAGCGCCTTTTGCTTTACCGCCTTAATGATCTGCTCGACAAATTTTTCTGGTGCCAACGGATCATCTTCAGCGGTATATTTGATACCAAAACCACCACCAACGTTGATAACTTTAGTTGTATAATCGTATTTTTGCTTCCAAGAATGAGCCACTTCCATCAATTTTTGACCAACTAACTCAAAGCCACCTAATTCAAAGATCTGGGAACCAATATGTGCATGGAGCCCTAAAACCTTGATCTGCGGGTCAGCCAGTAACTGAGTCAAAGCCTTATCAGCTTGCCCCGAAGCTAGATCAAACCCAAATTTACTATCGATCTGGCCCGTTTGATCATATTCATGCGTATGCGCTGAGATACCCGGAGTCACGCGCAAGATGACTTTAGCTTTAGCTTTTTGCTCCCGTAAGACCCTCTGTAGAAGTTCGATCTCATAAAAATTATCCACGATGATCACACCGACGCCGGCTTTGATCGCAAATTCAAGTTCAGCGATCGACTTATTATTTCCATGGAAACTGATCTTTTCAGCGGGAAAACCAGCTTTTAAAGCAGTTGCTAATTCACCACCGGAAACAACGTCTGTATGACAATCCAATTCATTGATCACTTGGTAGATTGCTACCGAACAAAATGCCTTACTAGCATAGCTGACTTCATAGTCAACAGCTTGCTCTTCAAAAACTCGTTTAAATTTAGTGATCTGCTCCTTGATCAAAGCCACATCATATACGACCAATGGAGTTTGGTATTGATGGGCTAAGCTGATCGCATCTACACCGCCGATCGTCAAATGACCGGCGTTATTCGTTGGTAACGTCATAAGTTCCCCTCCAATAAATAAATTGCACAAAAAAAAGATCTTTTTAGTCCTATCGCCTAAAAAGATCTTGCTGGAATAATTGCAAAATTCTGTTTGATCGATAGCACTCCGCAAAGTTTAGTTTGCGACAGTCTGTGATCTCTTAAACCACAACCCAGCGTTAAGTGTCTATAAACACCTAAAACTTCGGCAACTTCCCCTTTCAAGGACCACTCAAACACTGTTATAGCAGCTAAAGAACCTTACTCATGTCAGTTGCGCCTCTTCGATTTAACATAATACTATAATTTTTAATGTGATACGTCAAGGGATTTTAATATTATTTTTTTGAAAATCGGTTTTTTTATAAAAAAATCTAGAATTTTATATATTTGACTCTTGTCATTAAAATTAAAAATGATACAATTCAGTTATCGAAAAATTAAAGCGAGATTGCCTCTCATCATACAAGATGGGGGAAAATAAGCCCTTATTCGCTTAAAAAATTGGAGGGATATTCATGATCAACTTAAAAAAAGTTCATGGATCACAGAATAGTTTTTTTATCTTAGATCAAACATTACTGACTACACCTTTGACCGAACAAGAATTGGTCACACTGACCAAAACACTCACGACTAAAACTTCCGGTATCTTAGGTGGCGCGGATGGCGTCCTAGTCGTTCAAAAGAGTTCTACTCCCAACACGGTGGCACAAATGCGCGTTATCAATGCTGATGGGAGCGAAGCATCAATGTGCGGTAATGGTCTGCGTACAGTTGCGCGTTATTTGGCCGAAAAACACGCGCTGACAGCTTTTAAAGTTCAGACTCGCCAAAGTGACCTAGAAGTCCAAAAACAAGCCGACCTAGCGCCTAATGTTCCTGCTTTTGGCGTTGAGATCTCACCCGTTCATTTTGAGAAGCGCTATCTTCCCTTTGATAACCTAGGAGCTGAGCAGGTCATCGATCGTCCCTTGGCGGAATTTGACCCTCAGGAAAAATTACACTTTACGATCATGGCCGTACCCAATCCCCACTTGATCAGTTTTGTACCCGATATTGAGAAAGCTGGAACATTTTTAGGCGAATTAGGCGCTAAGTTAAATGCCCCAAACCCGTATTTTCCAGATGGTGTCAACGTCAACTTTGCTCAGATCCTAGGTCCAAACAAGCTATTTGTGCGTACTTACGAACGGGGCGTAGGTTTTACTAATGCTTGTGGGACTGGAATGTCGGCTACAAGTTTAGCCTTTTATCTCAGTCATCCCGAGCACTGCGATCTCACGCAAGAGATAACAGTCTTCAATCCCGGGGGAATGGTCAAAACTAAAGTGCAACAATTAGATGATCAATTTAAGATCCAGTTGATCGGAAATGCAACTTTCACCCATGATATTTTAGTTGCTGAAAATCACTTACATCACAATACAGTTACTCCCAATGTTTGTCAGATCCAAGCGACCGGTGAACAAGAAGCTTACTTAAAATTTATCCAACATCTAAATGCCTAATATAATACTGGAGCCATGGTTGACTTCAAATCAACTATGGCTCCAGTATTTTTTAATACAAAAAAAGACCCCTGATATATCAAGGGTCGAAGCTAAAATAAGTCAATCTTATTTAACAGCATCCTTAAGCGCCTTACCTGGTTTGAATGCAGGTACCTTGCTTGCAGGGATTTGGATCTCTTTACCAGTTTGTGGGTTGCGACCCTTACGAGCTGCACGTTCACGAACTTCAAAGTTACCAAAGCCGATTAATTGAACTTTTTCGCCTTCTTTAAGGTAGTCTTGGATAGAACCAAAAACTGCATCAACTGCAACAGTTGCGTCCTTCTTTGTCAAACCTGTCTTTTCAGCAACAGTTTCGATCAATTGTGCTTTGTTTGCCATGTGTTTCACCTCCTCAAGTGAAGATAAAGATATAGGCATATCTTCTTGTCCATTTCTAAACTAGCCAGAAATGGTGAAACAATGACTAACAAATCATTGCTCAGTTAATAAGATAGCACAGAAAGCCTAATATAGCAACGTTTTTAATCATTTTTTTGAAAAAATAAGATAAATTTAGGCATAATTTTTTTAATTTTTTATCTTTGATTATTTACGCCGTCTTTCGATCACATGGATCGGTGTACCCTCAAAATCAAACGCTGCTCGGATCTGATTTTCCAAGAAACGTTCATATGAAAAGTGCATCAATTCTGGGTCATTAACAAAGACGACAAATGTTGGTGGCTTAGTGGCCACTTGAGTCGCATAGTAGACCCGCAATCGACGTCCATTGTCTGTTGGGGTTGGATTATGCGCGATCGCATCCATGATAACATCATTCAAGACAGCTGATGAGATACGGCGTTCATGGTTGTGATTTACACGCTCGATCAATTTTGGTAATTGTTCTAAGCGTTGATGCGTCTTAGCTGAAACGAATACGATCAGTGCATAACTCAAGTATTGGAACTCTTGCCGGATCGTCTTTTCAAACTCTTTCATCGTGTGGTTATCTTTTTTCAAAGTATCCCACTTATTGACAACGATGATGATCCCACGTCCTGCTTCATGCGCATAGCCGGCTACGTGTTTATCTTGTTCACGAATACCTTCTTCAGCATTTAAAACAACGCAAACGACATCAGAACGATCGATCGCACGCATGGCCCGTAAAACAGAATATTTTTCTGTATTTTCATAAACTTTACCTTTTTTACGGATCCCTGCAGTATCGATCATCGTAAATTCCGTTCCATCTTCAGCCACGAATTTCGTATCGATCGCATCACGCGTTGTGCCTTCAACGTTAGAAACGATCACGCGGTTTTCACCTAAGATCGCGTTGACTAAAGAAGACTTACCGACATTAGGGCGTCCGATAAAGCTAAATTTGATCGAATCATCTTGTTCTTTAGCTCCATCTTTAGGAAATGCCTGACAGACCTTATCTAATAAGTCACCCGTACCGATCCCGTGAGTTCCAGAAAGTGGCATTGGGTCGCCAAACCCTAATGAATAGAAATCATAGATCTCACTTCTAAGTTCAGGGTTATCTACTTTATTTACAGCTAAAATAACTGGTTTATCAGTTCGATATAAGATCTTTGCTACTTTTTCATCAGCATCCGTGATTCCTTCTTTGACGCTTGTCACAAAAACGATCACATCAGCTTCATCGATCGCGATTTGAGCTTGCTCGGTAATTTGGGCTAAAAATGGTTCATCCCCCATATCGATCCCACCTGTATCGATCAAATTAAAGGGTTGTCCGAGCCATTCGCTCTTCGCATAAATACGATCACGAGTCACACCAGGGGTATCTTCAACAATAGAGATCCGCTCACCAGCGATCCGGTTAAAAACCGTTGATTTCCCGACATTTGGACGTCCAACGATCGCAACGACTGGATTAGCCATTTTAATCACTCCTTATAATAATGTTTTAGCAAAAAAACTGACCCAAAACCTTTTACGCTTGGGCCAGTCAAAATGAATCTCAATTACGTGAGATTAGTCTTCATTTTTTAAGTCGTCACCGACTAAGTCGCCTAAAGTAAAACCTGTATCTTCTTCTGGAATTTCAACATGTTCTTCTTCGACAACTTCAACTTCTTTTTTATCAGCTGCTGGTTTTTCTTGTAAAGCTTTGATAGATAATGCTAAACGACGGTCTGCACCGTTAACATTCAAGACTTTGACTTTAACGTCTTGGCCAGATGTCAAAACTTCATTTGGTGTAGCAATATGCTTGTGTGAAATTTGTGAAATGTGTACCAAGCCTTCAACACCTGGGAATACTTCAACAAATGCACCAAAGCTTGTCAAACGTTTTACCTTGCCATCAAGAACGTCACCTTCAGCAACTTTTTCTTCAATATTGTCCCAAGGTTGTGGCAATGTTTGTTTGATAGAAAGTGAGATGCGATCTTTTTCAGGATCGACAGCTAACACTTTGACCTTAACATCTTCGCCAACTTTCAAGACATCAGATGGCTTGCCAACACGTTCGTAGGAAATTTCAGAAACGTGAACTAAACCGTCAACGCCACCAAGGTCGATAAACGCACCAAAGTTAGTTAAGCGCGCAACTTTACCATCAAGCACATCGCCGGCTGCAAGTTGTGACATAACTTCTTGTTTCTTAGCTTCACGTTCTTGTTGAACGATTTCTTTATGAGATAAGATCAAACGGTTTTCGCTTGGTTCGATCTCAACGATCTTAAGTTCAAGTTCTTGACCCTTGTATTGGTTGAAATCTTCAACGAAATGGTCAGAAACCATTGATGCAGGGACAAAGCCACGAACGCCAGCGTCAACAACTAAGCCACCCTTTACAATTTGAGTTACAGGAACTGTGATAGTTTCACCTGCTTCAAATTTCTTTTCGATTTCATCCCATACTTTGCGGGCTTCGAGGCGACGTTGTGATAATAAGTAGCTACCGCCTTCTTTGTCAGAACCGATCTTAGAAATAACAACTAAGTCAAGCACATCGCCAACTTTGATGTTATCTTCGATCTCATCTGCTTTAACGCTCAATTCGCGTGCAGGAACAACACCTTCAACACCGGTGCCTTCGATCCCTACGATAACTTGCTTTTTATCATCAAATGCCAACACTTCGCCTTTGACAACGTCGCCAACCTTAACTGGTTTAACGCTGTTTAAAGCTTCTAATAAATCCTTGTTTTCTGATTCACTCATGGACTTTGTCCTCCTTAACGACTAACTCTAATAACCATTTTAACTGAAAGCAGTTCAAAATGCTAGTTAAATTACCTATTTCTCTGTATTTTTAACAATTTTCATGATTTCATCGGTAACTTGTGCAATATCTAGTGAAGTAGTATCCAATAAAATCGCATCATCTGCCTTAGTCAATGGCGAAACTTTACGGTGTGAGTCTTTATAATCACGGGCTTCAATCTCAGCTTCGAGTTTAGCTAATGGCGTATCGATACCTTTAGCTTGATTTTCTTTAAAGCGCCGTAAAGCTCTCTCGTGTACGCTCGCAACTAAAAAGATCTTTACTTGAGCCTTTGGCAAAACGGTCGTACCAATATCACGTCCGTCCATCACGATCCCGCCTTCACTTGCGATCTGTTGTTGACGCTCAGTTAAATTTTTGCGCACACTTGGTTGAGCTGAGACAAGTGAAACATTATTAGTGATCTCTGGCAATCTGATCGCAGTTGTCACATCTGTTCCATCAACAAATACTAATTGTTCTGGGTCATTAGGCTTAAAGCTCAATTCCATCGTCTCGAGCATTTTCCCTAGAGCTTGATCATCATCTAGTGCAACACCCGTTTGGAGTGCTTTCCAAGTTGTGGCGCGATACATTGCGCCTGTATCACAATAAATGTAATTTAATTTTTTAGCGACTAACTTTGCAACGGTACTCTTACCTGCAGAAGCGGGCCCATCGATCGCAATTTGCATTTTTGTTTGCATACTATAATATACCCCATTTAAACAGATAAAAATGTGTCCCAAGAAAACTAAGGACACATTTTTATTGTTTTTCCTCTCTTTTATTATTCTAAAGCTTATTTTACACGGATCTGTTGTCCTGGTAAAATACTTGAATTAGCTGTTAAGCCTGGATTCAACTGCAATAACTGATCTAGCGTCAAACCATTATTGACCGCTACCCGATACAAGCCTTGCCCTGCTGGAACAGAGATGTACTGCTCTTGTTGGGAAGATTGTTCTTCTGAATGTTGCGATTCTTGTGAACTTTCAGCTGCTCGGTGTTCAGCATTTGCTTGATTTTCGTGATTTGCAGGCTGTTCGCTACTTGCTTGCGCTTGTGTTGTGTCTTGCGGTGCTGCTTGTGGTGTGCTATCAGTACTATCAGATTGCGTATCTGAACTCTTTTTTGACTTAGATTCTCTAGTTGTATCCTTCTTTTTGCTTGAACTTTTCTTAGCTACAGCCTTTTTCTTACTCGAAGATGATTTTTTTTCGCTTGAAGAGACCACTTCGATCGAATCATCGGTACTTACAGTTTGCCTAGAGGCCCGTTGTGAAACAAAGTAAAATACGATCGTACTTACAATGATGACCACAAAGACACCCAATAAGATCGTTGTCAGCATCGTATTTCGTTTATTGCTCTGCCGGCTAGCTCTACGCGAGTAATTTCCCTTATCATCTTTTATCTCTTCAAAGGTCTTTTCCCAAGGTTTTTTGGTGTGGTCGTTATTCTTTCGACTCATTTTTATTAAAATCCCACTATATAAATATGGAATCATGCTACTAAGATCACTTAGTGTCATGATCAAAAAGAAATATAGTTTTTTCCTTTCTTAAAAATTTATTATTACCATTAATGCCATACATGCATGGCAAACTATATAGTTTAGAAGCAATTATAATATCTCTTAGAGCTTGCTACATAAATTTATGATACCGCCGATAACAGTATAAAACAATATCAAAGTAATTAAATGTCAGCTCCACATTCTAACTTTTTAGTTGACATTCATAAACGATAGCTTGTTTTTACAATTAGCTCATAGTACTCACAAAACTACTAATATTACAAAATATGATAGCATAAATACTCCTAAAAATATATAAATAATCGCTTGAAATTCTCATTTAGTTAGGTTTCTTTAAACAATTGCTGTAAGATCTCGCGATAGTCCAGCTCGTTTATTTCACTCACCTTTACTGCCGGCTCTCCTAATAAGCCAAGTTTTTCTAATGGGAGCGCTTGACCAGTGCCACAACAAGTTCCTGAGCCATGGATGTTTTCAACTTTATCACCAAAATATTGCGCGATAAATTGGCGTTTACAGTTACCAGTTTTAAGATATTGATGCATTTTTTGTAAAGCAACATTACGTTCAGTCTGACGCTTTTTCACCAATGTCTCTATCTGATCTTTTTGATAACCATTAGCTAACAGCCGTGCTAATAATTGCATTTCTTCACTGGGAAAGTTTTGGAGCAACTCTTGGTGTTTGGTAAAATACCGGATCTGTTGGGGGTTAGGCAAGGTTTTTTCGATCAAAAATTCCTGACGTTTTAGATCACCAGGCTCATATAGTAGCACTGCGATCCCAGTTTTCCCGTCACGCGAACAACGGCCGATCTCTTGCACATAAGCTTCAAGATCATTTGGCATGTGATAGTGGATCACATACCGGATATTAGGCTTATTGATCCCCATTCCAAAAGCACTAGTTGCACAAATAACATCTAATTGATCATTTAAGAATTGTTGTTGTACCAAAAAACGTTCTGTCAGCTCTAGATCAGCGTGATAAACTGCACTCTTGAATCCCTTAGTTACCAAATTTTCGTTTATTTCGTCAGCTTTTTTCTTACTTGAAAAGTAAATGATCCCCTTCCCGTTTAACTTAGGAAGTAATTCTAGGAGATACGCAAGTTTTTCGGGTTCATTTATAAAACTTTGTGTTCCTAGATAGATATTGGGCCGATCAACCGGATATCGGATCACATTTCCTGTCTGTGCTAATCCCAGACTAGCAGTTATATCTTGTGCTACTCTAGGAGTTGCCGTTGCAGTCAAGGCTAAAGTCAGGGGCTCATGTAGCTTTTTTCTGATTTTGCCTAAATTTAGATACTCAGGTCGAAAATCAGGTCCCCACTGCAAGATACAGTGGGCTTCATCGATGACAAACAGTCCTAACTCTAATTGACCAAGTGCGTTCAAAACTTCAGCCGAGCCCAACATTTCCGGTGAAACATAGATATATTGAAAACTAGCAATATTTTGTAATACAAATCTCTTCTCAGCAAAACTCAATTGTGAATTTAGAGCAACTACCGCTTTTTCACCACTGTACCGCAGTTGCTCGACTTGATCTTGCATCAGTGATATCAAGGGTGAAACGATCAATACTGAACGCTTTAGATATTTTCCGATAAACTGGTAGCACAGAGATTTTCCAGTTCCCGTCGGCAAAATAGCTAAAGTATCTTTACCAGCTAATAAAGACTCGATCGTCTCTTTTTGACCAGTTTTAAATGTTGGATAGCCAAATTCACTTTTCAAGATGGCTTCAAGCTTTTCTTTCACCTGCAATTACCCTTTCTATTTGGCATAAACGATACTCAAAAAATGAGATCTCAGGGTAGCTTTCATGCAATTGTTGAAACTTCCAGTCTAAGACTGGACAGTTTTCAAAAAGATCCACGATCTGCTTTTTTATCTTCGGTGACAACAACTGTTCTTTTGGAAAATCATCTGCTAGAATAGCTACATTTAAAAGATGTTCTTGGACTGTACTCTTCCGTATCCTTCGTAAATTTGCGATCTCTTCAATACTTTTACCCGCTAAAAACAAAGTATATGTCTTCTCTGTACTAGCCGGCAAGTTAGATAGGCGTTTATAATTCAAAACAAGCTTTGCCAGCTCAAAGTTTTGTTCAAGCAAATATTTAGCATATCGAGCACACATATCGCGCCAGCCCACCTCGATCTCAGCAATTTGTAGTCGATATCTTGCAGCTAATTGTGCTTTAGTCTGTCCTAAACGTCCATGTCCCGTTAATTGTTCACAAAAGAGTTGCGCATCCAACTTAGGCTCATGTGCTAAGAAATCAGTCAATGATGTCGTTATCTCCTCTAATAATGTAGCTTTTCCATATCGTCTGAACCAGTTTTTGAAAAGTTGTTGCGTTCTAAAATCATTGGTGATCGCAAAATATTTATTATTTTGATAGCTCAATTCTGACGCAACTTGAACTAATAAATAAAATTGCTTCTCCCAGCCCTTAAGATCAAATCCATTAAAAAAGGCCGGTTCACGCAAAAATTGGTGCTTACTTTTCAATTCTTCGACCCGTAATTTACCTTTAGCAGTCAAACACATCCCTTTCGAAGTCTCCACTAGCAACTTCTTTTGGCATAGTTCATCTAATGTAGGCTCGAAGTTATTTATATCTAGCGGTAAAGCAATGATATCTAAAAGTCCATATGCCCTCCCCCAAAATAAAGCCGAAGTCGTTAGATGGTTACTCAAGAGTTGACGAATGACGGCGGGGCGTCTCGGCTGACTCTCAGAGAAATAAAGCAACCATTTTTCTGATCCATAATCCATATGCCCACCTCCCACTAAAAGTCTTCACTATATAATATACGCTAAATTTGCTGATTTTTTTGCTAAACCTGAATAATTCTTCTAAATTTGTTTCAAACAACATAAGTTAGGTTAAAAATATTTTTTGTAAGGCACACCTAAAAAATACTTTTAATTTGGCTTAATAAGGTGTACAATGTCTAAGTACCTAAAAAAGGAAGGACGGTTTTTATTGTGGATAAAAAACACGAAAAACACAAACTCGTTGAATATGCGAATGGTCCCTCATTAGAGGAAATCAATGGTACTGTTACAGTGCCTAAAGGGAAAGGATTTTGGCGGACCCTATTTGCCTACTCTGGCCCAGGTGCCTTAGTTGCGGTAGGTTATATGGATCCAGGTAACTGGTCAACCTCCATCACCGGTGGACAAAACTTCCAATACCTATTAATGTCCGTTATCTTGATGTCAAGTTTGATCGCGATGCTTTTACAATACATGGCTGCCAAACTTGGTATCGTGAGCCGGATGGACTTAGCCCAAGCGATCCGTGCCAGAACAGGCAAGACGCTCGGGATCATTTTATGGATCTTGACCGAGTTAGCTATCATGGCTACTGATATCGCTGAAGTTATCGGGGCTGCGATCGCCTTATATCTCTTATTCGGTATCCCACTAGTATTTGCCGTATTTATTACCGTATTTGACGTTTTACTTTTGCTTTTATTAACAAAAATCGGTTTTAGAAAGATCGAAGCGATCGTTGTTGCTTTAATTTTAGTTATCTTGTTCGTCTTCACTTACCAAGTTGCATTGTCAAATCCTGATTGGGGTGCTGTTTTTGCAGGTTTCATTCCAACTTCACAAACTTTTGCAACTTCACCTGAAGTTCATGGTATGACACCATTGAACGGTGCCTTAGGGATCATCGGGGCAACGGTCATGCCACATAACTTGTACTTACACTCTGCTGTTTCCCAAACTCGTCAGATCGATCATAACAACGAAGAAGACGTTGCCGAAGCTGTACGTTTCTCAGCTTGGGATTCTAACATTCAATTGAGTGCTGCTTTTGTCGTTAACTCATTACTTTTGATCATGGGTGTAGCGGTCTTCAAGAGCGGTGCAGTAGATGATCCATCATTCTTTGGTCTTTACGAAGCTTTATCTGATACATCAATGCTCAGTAACGGTGTCTTGATCTCGGTTGCTAAATCAGGTATCCTTTCTGTACTCTTTGCTGTTGCCTTGCTTGCTTCTGGTCAAAACTCAACTATCACGGGTACATTGACTGGTCAAGTTATCATGGAAGGTTTCGTTCATTTGAAGATGCCACTTTGGGCACGTCGCTTGATCACACGTTTGATCTCTGTTATCCCGGTTTTGGTCTGTGTTTCACTTTCAGCTGGTCAAAGTGCTGAACAAGAACACGAAGCGCTAAACAACTTGATGATCAATTCTCAAGTATTCTTGTCCTTAGCCTTACCATTCTCAATGTTACCATTATTGATGATGACAAATAGTAAGACTGAAATGGGCGAACGTTTCAAAAACTCTCTTTGGGTCAAAGTTCTAGGTTGGCTTTCTGTCTTGACCTTAACGATCCTTGATTTCAAGGGCTTACCAGATATGGTGGCTGGTTTCTTCGGTGATAAGCCATCAGCTGCTCAACTTCAATTAGCTAACGGAATTGCTTATACCTTGATCGTTGTGATCGCAGCGCTCTTGATCTGGACAATGTATGAGCTATACAAAGGTAATAAGCGCTATGCTGAAAAATTAGCTGCTCACCAAGCAGGTAATAACAAATAATTGGCTGAAAAACTACTAGCCTAAGCTAAAAATATCCGATCAAATTCCATGTTTGAGAAATTTGATCGGATATTTTTATACTGTTAAATTCTAAATAAACAGGCTCATAGCAAAATTCTTTCGCTATGAGCCCTCTTTTTATTATGATTGGAGATATTTTTTATGTTCGATCCAAACACTTAACTTTTTATAGATCAAAATAAAAGCTGCACCGATCACGATCCCCTTGATCAAATTAAATGGTACGACTCCAAATAAAATCATCTGTCCTAAAGGAATGCTTAATTTCATCCCTAACAAGCTCATATATAGCGGGATCGTCACAAGCCAGTTAAGTAAGGCTAATACAACTGTTAAGCTCAGCGTGGCCCCTAAAATAGCTCCTACAACATTTTGCCATACCAATGACTTGTTTTTGAGCAAATAGTAAAGTGGTAAACAAAACGCTAACGTCGCCACAAAACTCAAGCTGACGCCGATCAATTGTGGTAATGACGGCCCTGTGATCAGAAAATACAACAAGGAACGTAGAAATGCGACCTGTATCCCACCTAATGGACCTAAAATAAAGAAAGCCAATAAGATCGGAATATCCGAAAAATCTAACTTCATAAAAGGTACGATCGGAACTATCACAAATGATAGAAACATCAAAAGATACGAGATAGCAGCTAAGCAAGCTGCTACTACCCAACGTTTTACTGCCAAAGCTAATTCCTCCTAAGAGGTCCATCTCACAGTAGATCCTATATCAAAAATAGACCCCTGTTGTTCATCTTGAGCAACAGAGGTCTATTTTCATCGGTAAAGCATCCACTCCACCCATGTATATAAAACCTATCTTCTTTCATCCAGACTTTAACTGTCGGTACTGGGATCACACCAGTTCAGTCCTCGCAATAAACGAGGAGTCGCGGACTTTTACCGCCGGTCGGGATTTACACCCTGCCCTGAAGATAAACCTAAATTATTATCACAGTTAGTTTAGCATACTAACTTAAAAAAAACAAGTAACTTACTTATTTCCTAGCTCATAAAGAGCTTTTACCTCTTCACGTGTCAACTCACGATATTGCCCTGAAGTCAATCCAGCTAAGGTCAAAAAGCCATATGTTTCACGTTTGAGCTTCTTAACAGGATGTCCGACAGCTTGCAACATGTTCTTGACCTGATGATTTCGACCTTCATGGATCGTCAACGACACGATCGAAGTATCACTTTTTTTATCTAAAGACAAGATCTTGGCCTTAGCCCGGGCACTCTTTTTGCCATCTTTTAAGCGAACGCCCACACGTAGTTGCTTTAACTCATCATTTTGGACAATTCCTTTGACTTTAGCCACATAAGTCTTGTTGACTTTATAACGTGGATGCATCAAACGATTAGCTAGTTCTCCATCATTGGTCAATAAAAGCAGACCAGAAGTATCATAATCTAACCGTCCAACGGGATATACACGTTCACTATAATCAGTAAAGTAATCAGTCACCACTTTACGACCCTTATCATCTTTAGCCGCGCTGATAACGCCACGTGGCTTATAGAAAAGGTAATAGACCTTTTCTTCGCGTTCGATCAAGTGTCCATCGACCTCGATCACGTCATTTCCGTCAACTTTTTGACCTAATTCTTTGATGACCTTACCATTAACTCGAACCCGTCCGTCCAAGATCATCTTTTCACTGGCACGCCGAGAAGCCACCCCAGCGTTAGCCATCACTTTTTGCAGTCTTTCTGCCATTTTTAGTCACCTACTGCAGCAACTGCAGTTTTTTCCTTTCACTATCAACTACTCTTCATCATCTAATGCGTCGTTAAATAATGACATTAGATCATCTGAAGTAGCTTCATTTTTTTCGTCATCTTGTGGTAATTCAGGCAATTGTGCTAGCGATTCGATCCCAAAATAATTAAGGAAATTTTCCGTTGTTGCATACATGATCGGACGACCAGGAGCATCCATTCGACCAGCTTCTTTGATCAGATCTAACACTAACAGCTTTTGCAACATCCCACTTGATTGCACTCCACGGATCTCATCGATCTGGATCCGAGTCACAGGCTGTTTATAAGCCACTACGGCCAACGTTTCTAATGCAGCTGAAGATAATTCCGTCATTGCCGGTGATTCAAAATACTGTTTAACTAGCTCAGTCACAGCTTTCTTAGTCACCAACCGATAACGCTCTTCTGCATGGATCAACTTTAAGGCGGTGTTGGCATCCTGTTTATATTTTTTTTCGATCAAAGCTAACTGATCTAAGACAGCCGGTTTCATGATCCCTGTCAACTGTGAAAGCTCGCGCGCTGTTATGCCTTCATTTCCACTTACAAACAGCAAACTTTCTATTTTAGCTTGATTAGACAGCATTTACTTCACCACTCACTAATTTTATTGGTCCTAAAATATCTTCTTGTGTGGCTCTGATTGCTCCTTGTTTGACCAATTCAAGAAGTGCTAAAAAGGTCGTCACCACTAGCTCTAAGACTGCATTTGCTGCAAACAGATCCTCAAATTCGATCGGCTCTTTTGCTTGCTTGACCAATTTTTCGACCCGCGTGATCTGATCTTTTAAGAAATAACGTTCTGATTCGATCTTGCGCATAACTGGTTTTTGGGCCTTACGTTTGAGCATCAAACGTGCAAATGCTTTCTGCAATGCAGTTATATCACAGCTATCAGGGTCAAGTTTCCCTAAACTAGCACCAGCTGGTACGAGCGCTTGTTCACGCGGATATAACTTCATCCTTTCATCAGCATAACCGCGCATATTCTGGGCAGCAGTTTGAAATGTTTGGTGTAATAGCAATTGTTGCACTAAACTTTCACGTGGATCTTCAACTTCATCGTCTGTTTGTAGGCTAGCTTGCTCATTTGGTAAAAGCATCTTACTTTTAATATTGACCAGCATCGAAGCTGTAACCAAATACTCCCCAGCAATGTCTAATTGCATTTCCTTTAACTGGTGCAAGTAGTCAATATACTGGGTAGTTATTTCCGCCATCGGAATATCATAGATATCCATTTGATTTTTCTTGATCAAGTGCAACAATAGATCTAACGGCCCCTCAAAATCAGGAACTTTAAATAGTAACTCTTTTACATTTGGCGTCGCTTCATTTTTCATTATGGTGCTCCCATTTAGCTATCAAGGACGAAGCTTCAATATTACCCATTATCTTCTTATCCGGATAGAGTTCGGCTAAATTATCTAGCATCAAAAAGCACAGTCCTTGACTTCTTTCCGTTGGTGTTACTGCTATCTGACGTACCATGATGAAATCTTCATTTATTTCGGTCCCTAAAACACCGACAAAATCACGATTCTCATTCTTCCATAAATATAGCACATGCGAGCTGTCAGCTTCGTACCATTCAATTTCCGTCTTCAAATTAGCGATCTCTTTTAAATCGGGGATAAACGATAACAATCCCATTGCGATTTTTTCATAGTCGCTTTTATACTTATAAAGCATTTTCTCCTCCAATAGCTAATTGCTCATCTGATTATGCTAGATTACCACAAATTCACGCGAAAGACAATCACGCATGCGGATGAGCTTCATTGTAGATCTTAGCTAAGCGTTTCTTAGATAAGTGCGTATAGAGTTGCGTTGTTGAAATATCTGCATGCCCTAATAGTTCTTGGACGATCCGCAGATCAGCTCCATTTTCTAAAATATGGGTCGCAAATGAATGTCGCAACGTATGTGGAGTCACATTTTTCTTGATCCCCGCCAATTTGACCTGCTGTTTCAAATTTTTCCAGATCCCCTGACGAGTCAATTGATTTCCGTGAAAATTTAAAAATAAATAATCATTTGGTGTTCGCAATAGTTTAGGACGCGCCGTTTTTAAATAGCGCTGGACCCACATTACAGCTGTATCTCCGATCGGGACGAGCCGCTCTTTTTGACCCTTACCTAGTGTTTGGATGATCCCTAACTCTAAATGTAGGTCAGCTAATTTCAAATTGATGACCTCACTGACTCGTAATCCAGTCGCATACATCAATTCTAAGATCGCACGGTCACGTAACCCCAATGGCTTTTCTACATCAGGTGTCTGAAGTAACATTTCAACTTCAGACACTGACAATACTTCCGGCAGATGGTTTTCTTTTTTAGGTAATTCGATCAGTTGCATCGGATCTTTAGTGACGAGCTCTTCTTGCATCAAATAGCGAAAAAAACGCCTTAAACTTGTAATACAACGACTGATCGTGGTCCTGGCTTTTTGATGTTGTAATTGGCTCTCTAAATACAACATGATCAGATCACGATCGACCTGAGTCAGCGTAACTTTTTTTTGCTCTAAAAATGCTGCAAACTGGCGCAGATCTTGCCCATAACTCAGAAGTGTGTTTTTAGATAGACCACATTCGACCATGAGATAATGCAAATAATCAGCTATCACTTCAGATGTTGGAGGCATCGTCTTTCACTTCCTTGATCACTTGTTTTCGTTGACAATCTTGACAAATACCCAAAAAAGTTAGCCGATGATCTGTGACCTCAAAATGATATTGCCGGGCGAGTCGTTCTTCAACGTCGATCAGCATATCTTCGTAGATCTCAGTCACATTGCCACAAACACTACATACAAGATGATGATGAAAATGTCCCTTATCACTTGTTTTTAGGTCAAAGCGTGCGATCCCATCTTCAAAACTTATCTTATTGACGATCTGGATCTCGGCCAAAACGTCCAAAGTCCGATAAACAGTTGCTAAACCAACTTCAGGATGTTTTTGATGGAGTAAGGAATAAACCTCTTCTGCCGAAAGATGCCTAGCTTGATGCTCAAGTAACACTGCGATCGTGGCTCTTCTTTGAGGTGTTAATTTAAAACCTTGTGCATGTAACTTTTGTTCGATCTTTGCTAACTGATCCAAGGTCATCCTTCCTTTCTATACTCTATTTGACTAAGATCAAATATCCATCTCGTTGCACAACTAAGCCAGCTTTCATCAAATGCCCAACTGCGCGTTTAAATTGTCCTTTACTGATTCCAAAATAGACTTTGATCTCAGCCGGATCACTCTTATCTGTAAACGGCAAACGGCCTTCTGCATTATGTTGTAAAGCAGCTAGAAGCATTTGCGCATCGTCACTGATAGCTTCATAAGCACGTGGACGTAATGAAAGATTCAATGTCCCATCTGGTCTTATCCCGATCACTCTGGCCTTAACTTCTTGACCTAAACGCGGTTCTTGATCACGTTCTGACGGATGAATAAAGCCTAATTGGTAATCTTTAGTAATGACATATGAACCCACCATCTTCAAACGGTAGACCGTTGCGATCACGTCTTTATTCATCATCTTTTGACTTGCAGCATCACCTACAGCTTTAAACATCTCCATTGTAGCTAATTCGCCCCAAAGACGGCCTTTATCATCTACACGTAAAGCGATCATCAAACGGTCGCCTGCTTTAGGCCAAAGATTTTGCAATTCAGGTAAAGTATCAGTCGAAACTACGATGTCTTTGTTAGGTAGACCGATATCAACAAAGACCCCTAAGCCACGTTGGACCTTCTTTACTTCACCCCATGCATAACGATCAAAACCACTCTTGGGTTCAGTTTTAGTCAACTGTAATTCATGATCTTCATTTTCATAAGCAAAGCCTGAGATCATAGCTCCTGGTTTAGGTAACTTCAAAAGTTCGCTCTTGGCGATCCTAAAAGTTGTTCCTTCTTTTTGCGCAAAAACATAATCTGCATTTTCATCAATGACCATAGCAGTTATATTGCGTCCAATTAAATTTTTTAACATTATTATTATGCTCCCTAACTATTCTGACTAGAAACTTCTTTTTCTATTTTACCTAAAAACACTATGAATTGCGAATTGTTGCGTTAAATATATCATAGATTATCATTATGTTCTCAGAAAATAGTGTTCTATCTCAACTTTTTTAACATATTATTTATCCGGACAGGTCATAAATGTTGGGCAAAGAAATTTAATAGTAAGATAACAGACAAAACTGCACCAAAAACTAATCCTCCCAGAAGATAGGCACCAATAAGCATGAGCTTGAGCAAGAACGGAATAAGCCAAAGTTTAAGTACTACCGCGCCAACAATAATTGTTATTAAATAACTTATCACACCTACGACTTTATTTTTAGAACAATAACTCAGATAAGCATTAAATAACTTAGTAAGCTCGTTCCATAATTTACATACTTTCAAGCCTGTCTTCGTTTCAACTAACAGCTGATAGATCAAATTAGTCATCATTCTGTCCCCCTTTAGAGAACACTTCTATCAATATTTCCATAAATACCCATTATACTAAATAAAACTAACTAAATTTTCTTCCGAAAAACGACTACTGTCAAGTACTGCTACTCATTTTCTTTAATAATTAGAAACACCACAAAAATTGCTTATTCTTGCTAATATGGAATAGTTTCATTCCCAACACAAAAAAGAACCCTTGATATATCAAGGGTTCTAGCGTTAAAATAAGCGAATGTTATTTAACTTGGCTCATTTTGAGCTATGTCACATACTGATACTTATAGTTTTCAAAAATCGCATAATACCAAGCACTATCACTAAAATGATAATACCGTGTTATTCATTGGCGCTATCCAACATTAAACTTTCTGTCCACTATTTGCCCACCCAAAAAATACTATGGCATATATCGGCATATAAATAGGAAGGTTTAATTTTATTGTAACACAAAAAGCTCAACTTATTTAAAATAAATACCCTAGCCAAAAGTAACTAGGGTACCGTTTTATCTAGTGACGGTCTTTCAACCAATCATAGATAATATCTGAAATTAGATTGACAAGGATCGCCAATACTAAATCAAATAGTAAGGACACGAGTATCACCTCGCAATCGGCACTTGAGCTAGAAGTAATCAGCTTCTATGTACCGTCTTTGATTATACTAGAATATTGACATAATTAGAACAATAATCTATCATGTAGTTGTAAGGACACGAGTTAATCTCGTATTGGGTCTAATCAGCCCAGCCAGTTTTACCTTCTGACATATTTGTCAGAGGGTAATTTTTTTGCACTAAAAAAGCGCCCTGTCCGAATAAAATCGAGCGAGGCGCTTTAGCGTGCATTAATATCTTAATGTTTGTCCAGCATAGATCAGATTTGCATTTCTGATCCCGTTCACACTTTGCAAGTGTGATACTGTTGTGCCTAAGCGACTAGCGATCGTGCTTAGATTATCGCCAGAGCGCACCGTGTATACACTCATGATCGTAGGTTGACCGCTGACTTTGAGTACTTGACCAGGATAAATCAAGTTAGCGTTGCGAATGTTATTAGCACTCTGCAATGCACTAACTGTTGTCCCAAAGCGTGCTGCAATCGCACTCAAGCTGTCACCAGAACGAACTGTATATGTGTTTGATGTAGCTTGTGTGTTGTTTTGTTTTGCTGTCGATAGGATCTCAACGTTAGAGCGATCGATCCAAGACATGATGCCGCCAAGCAAGACTTTGTTACCACTCGTTTGAATGACTTCGTAGCTGTTACCCTTGACCCAAGCTGGGATCTCTTGACCTGTGGACCACGTTTTTGCGCTAAAGTTGACTTTGACTGTGTAGCCTGCTGTAATATCCTTCTTAGGCGTGTTATCTGCGATGATACCTTGCTGAACCGCATTAGGCTTTGTCACTGGCTTCTCAGCATTACCATTCTTATAGCCTACGTCTGTCAAGCCTGTCAAATCGATATTACCATCCAAACCACCAGCGATGTAAGTACTTGTGAACTGAAAAATGCCGATATTGTCAAAACTCGGGAAATAGTTGTAGTTCGGTTCGGGCGTAACGTTGTAGTCTGGGTACTCGCCTAGCCAAAGCGGATATTGCTTAGCAATACGTGCTAAGTCAACATGATTGAGTAAGAAATTCTTATAGCCATACAATACGGCCGTATAACCTGCCTTTTCGACACGATCCAATGCATATAACACAGCTTCAGTATTGGGAGTACCGTCTTCTACGTCTAATGCCACGATCGACTTTTTAGGCGTTTGTACTTTCGGCAAGTAATGATCTAACATCTGATCAGCTTCATATTTATTGCTAAAGCGTGCATAAATATATGTGTGTGCTCGTTTGCCTTGAGCAATTGCATATTGAACTTGTGTTGGGTATGTCCACTGATCAGCAAAATATCCGTTATAATAACCGCCAACTTGCGCAATAGCGAACTTATCGTGTGGGTATCCAAAGACACCATTTGCGCCTTGATACTTGGCCCAGTCGACACCATGATCACCTTTGGCAGCTTGAGCCGTCATCGGTGTTGCAAGCGATAAAAAAAGAGTTGCCAACGCGACAACTCCTAATAATTTTTTCTTATTCAACTAGATCAGTCCTCCTTTGTTTTCTGCGGATATTGATCAAGTAACTTTTTCTGTTCAGCATAGGCTTTTTCTACTGCGTTTACGATCACTTGTTCATCTGCAATCGTGAACCCAGCGTTAGAAAGCGCCTGAACAACAGTCTGCACTGCATGATTTTTCTTAGCCACTCCAGTAAGATATTCGGTGACGCCCAATTTTTGCGCTGCGATCACCGCATCTCGAGCAAGCGGCTCGAGTGCTCGCACGATCGTCAATGCTCGATTATTTTTCACAAGCACATTACCGCAATAGCTGATTACTGCAGTCAAAACTGTAGCTAACAACGTGACTACTAATTCATTTGTGTTCATTTTTCTCGTTCCCCTTACTTTTCAATTTTGATCTGAGCTTAGCGTTCTCTTCTCTAAGCTTCTCTAATTCGCTGACATCATATTTATCAGCCTTTCTGCTATTCGCAGTCGCCGTGATCCACGCAACAATAATTGATCCAAGCGTAGAAATCACGGCAACCCACACTTGATCACTCAAGTCTAATCACTCCCAACGAAGTTCTATCACTATTCCTACCAATACAAAAAAGGCATATATTCCAGGGAAACTTAAATACACTTCTCGCAAAGCGTCATTCGTACAAAATGACAAGAAAAAGGCTAGCCACACAAATGTTAACGTACTCGTCATAATCTGCTTGTAGTACAAATACTTGATATCCCACAGCGCAAAAACTAATGCAATCGTTCCGACGACGGCTAACGCGAAAATGAATGGCGGATCATCAAGCACAGCTAGCGGGCTATGATCCCAATCAAAAATCCCGGTCGATCGCTTAACGATAAAGAAAAGCGCTAGAGAATAAGTCTCCAGCGCCTTCAATAGCCAAAATCTATTCTTTTTGATATTTTTTAACATTTTTATCCCTTCTTGCCGCCCGCCCACCACTGCTAAAAATCATTTCAAATAAATAGCCTTGTCGCCATCAAATGCCGAAAAATCAGAGTTCAATTGATCCGTCCCGTAAACATCTTGTCATAATCTGATTGAGCGAAAAAGCCTACTGTTACAAAATCTTTTACATCTTGCTTAGTAAATAGCCCTAAATCAAAATATAATTTCACTGTGTTGTAATCAAATAACATGTTATTGTACCCCCTTATTGTTCAAAGCAGTTTGAGCCAATTGTTTAGTTAGCACAGCAATCGTTTTTGAGTTTGCAGCGATATTTGCTTTCATCTTCGCTAGTTCAAGCATATATTGTGCTTCTTGCTTTTGACTTTCTGTGATTGCTGGAACATCGTCTGGCTTTTGCTGTTGCTCATACTTTTCTTGAAATTCTTCTTTAGTCATCGGCACCCACTCCGTCCCGTTCCACGTAGGTGCATACATACCAGTGCCGTCAGTGTTCACTGGTGCGATCGTTGTTGCATTTTCTGGTACTGGTGTCTCGTCAGCGATCACATCAGTATACGCAAAGCGCTTAGTATCATCAAAATAATAAATCAACATCTAACTTCCACATCCTCTCTAGTTGTATAAGATACCTGCAAATTTAATATCCATTCCGCCATTATTCCACTCACTACCACGAGTGTAGATGGTAGCAACTGCTTTGTCTGGTTTAAAATCAACATCGAATTGTTTTGCATCGTCAGAGATACGTCTACCAACTCCAAAAGAGGCAAACTTCGTAAAACCGCCTAAATATGATTTTGGAATAGATACAGCTTCTTTAAACGTCCAACCTTTCGACGTGACATTTCCGATATAACTTTGAAAATAGATGATCGCAAAACTATCGAATTTGAAGATGAGACCCCTGCAATTATTACTATCAACATTAAAACCATTGAGCGCTGTAAACTGCTCTTTTGGAATTTCTACTACACTACCGTTCATGCGTTCAAGTTCAGCTTTGACCTTATTGAAATTTTGTTGGATCGCCTCTGGTCCACCATTCATACCAGTCACGATCGTTTCTAACGAGATAGCCATAAACTATCAACCTCCTTTATTATTCATTCCGATCAAGTCTTTCTGTTTCGTCATTGATCCGTGTTGCGCGCAAATTACGTGGTGCTGTCACTGTGGTTGGTTGTGGATTCGTTTGCGGTGGTGCAACTGAGTCAGTCGATACTTGATGCTGGCCGTTGCCAGCCAATGCTCGTTGATCGTCAACGTCTCCTAGATCGATACGTAACGTCTTGTAGCCATCGATAAGATACCAGTAGCCGTGTTTATACTCGACTGTACCGTGCATTGAATATACAGTTGGCAGATGGATTACCACAGTATTCAAATCTGGATAGTCAACTTGTGGCGCTACGCTGGTAAAATTCGTTCCACCAAAAGACCCACTTGGGCCACTGCCTAATCCGTTAGGCTCCGTCCCGATAGCGTATTCGTAATACAAAATACTTACTATCGGGTTTCGATTTTGATTGTGTTTTAGTGTGATCGTAAAGCCAGCAGGCACATATGATGCTAGCAAGCTTTCTATGTGTTCTAATCGATTATCTAGCGTTATATAGCTACCATAGCGATTAGAATTGCGAGCTAAAATAACTTCACTGTCAACTGTTGCATTTGCGATCACTTGCAAAAATTGGTTCTCTAAGTCTGTTTGTCGCCCTTCAACTTGCTCTTGTCGATTGATAAGCTCAAGTTTTAGATCGTTCATTACTCGCTTAAATTCTTGCTCGTCATTGATAAGATACTGTGCAATACGTGCAGTATAGATCGCCCATTGCGCTAACGTCTCGCGCACGTCTTTACCGTACATTTTTTCTCTAAGCCAAGTCGCTACTGTTTGAGCGACTTTTTCAACGTCCCCCACCGAAATATCACGCTGAAGCTTTTTTAAGTCTTCTTGTGTGATCGGTGTATTATCTCGATATGTCACTTTCTCACTTCCTTTCAACTAAGATAAGCTTTGAATTTATCGCTTGGTTCTGTGTTCATATCAACGTTGCCAGTGATCCCAGACACACGCCCTTTGCTTGTGTATTGCCAAAGATCATAAGGATGTGTAGGCTTCGTACTATTGACGATAGATCCATCATTTTGTCCATAGCTGGGGATCCAGATCGCACCAGCACGGGCTGTATTCAAGTTGAAACTGTCATACAGGTGGTTTGCGATATACAGCACAATCTTGTGGTCTGGAACACCTAGCGTATTAAGCTGCGACATGAACGCTTCGATACCAGCCCGCATTTGAGATATGTTTCCACCCATTTCGGCGCTTTCAACATCGATCGCATAAAAAACAGGCTGCTGCTTGTTAGCAACAACCTGCTGTGTTCTCTCAAAAAAGTCTCTAGCTTCTTGTTGTGCGTCTGCTGTCGATGTACCACGAAAGTACGCATATACCGCATATTTTCCACCTGCATTGATACACTTCTGCAGATTTTCCATGTACTTAAGATCTTGATGTGACGATCCGTCTTGGATTCGAATGATACTCAATGTAACGTCATCTCTGACAACGCTATTCCAGTCGATCACACCTTGCCATTCGGACACATCGATGATCTTCCCGATATGCGGTGGCTTAGGCTGTTCTGGCGTTTGTGCGTTGACTTTGTTCTCTAAGTCTTTTAGCGCTGAGCTTAGATCCTTTATCTGTTGTTGTGAGTTATCGTAACGGGCATTCCACTCGCTAATAGCTTCTGCTTGCGACTCGATAACTCGTTTCAAATTCTCAACCCTTCCTAGCGATTTTTGAAGTTTAGATTGATACTCAACTAGCCCAAAAGGTTTCTCGGCTATCGTTAATGACGATTCATAAGGCTTAGTTAGGTCAATTTGCTTTTGCGTCACCCTCAACATCTGCGGTTCTACGATCCCCGGATTAATAAATAAATAGCGATCAGACACCTTGAAGGCATTGTATTCTGGCAATTCTAGCGCTGAAATAGTCCATTGAGTATTCGTTGCCGATTGTGCTTGGATCCACTCATTTGCCTTTCTTAGCAAGTTTTGTGGTTCATGCACATCGTCCCAAGTTTGAGTGCCGTTGATAATCCCAAATTCTTGCTGTAAATCAGGTATATCCAAGTAATCCTTCCCGCCATTTAAATCTGCGATCGTTATTCTTGGCCTTGTACCATTAGCCACATTACCAGTCTCATTCTGTGGAGGCTCTATTTGTGCGCCTAACGGAATAAGACGTGTTATCACTTTAGTTGGATCGATCGTCATACTAGCAGACTTTAGATTCCTCCCTAATTTAATAGGAGTGTCAGCCTGATGATCTCTACCTGGATCAATAACATAGTCTACATAATTTTTACCATCATGATATTCAACTCGTAAGAAGCCACCTAAACGCGTCAACAGTTTTTCTTTGATCGTATCTCTTGTTTTAGTATAGTCAACAAAGCGATATACATTATCAGTCGAGTTGGTCACATTCACTTTTCTGACTTCAAACTTCTTCCAATCAGGTACGCTATTATTGTGTACTTGGATCAACATACGAAAGAAATCGGCTGGGGTCGTATTATGAACTTCAGCAAATCTTTGAACACTATCTAATAGATATGCTTCGATCGATTCAAAAACATATTCCTGCATGAACTGCCCACTAGATTCCATTGTTCTAGTAGGTTTTAGTGCACGTCCTCTAAAAATCAGTTCGTTACCATCGTAAACTTCAACATGCGTATGCATCGGGCGAACATTATTGAACAAATTACTTTTTTGATTGACCTTTAGTGTAAGATCATCAATTTCACCTTCTTTTAAAGTTAGCTTTCCCGCTGAGACACGTCTATCAATACGTGGATCATGAATGATATATCCAACTTTATCCGTTGGTTCATTATAAGCAATGATACGATACATCAGATCATCTCCTCACGTCTAAACTTGAACTTAATAGTCCCTTCCCCAGCAAGCTCAAAGTAATTTTCTCCTCTGTTCAATACGATCTCAACACCTAGGTAGTTACTTGAATTTATTTGTAACTCAGTGTTATTGCCTCTGACCCAAACATTCCCCGTAACTTCTACACTGCACACTGTAGACCTTGATCCGATATTTATCAGTGTGATCTTCTTAGCCTCAAATACATCGAAGTTCACCTCTTGAAATACCCAATGTTCAAACTCTACATCGTCCCAAATATCAGATCCTTCATAATTTTTGGCAAATGCAAACGGATAGCAGTTAAAGGTGATCGTGGCCACCAACGTTTGATATTTGTTATCATCAGCAAGCGTAATTGATTGAACTTTACCCTTCCAAAAATAATTTGAATCATGCGTGTCTATCAGACGTTGAATCTTCATTGGAATTAACTTGCGTTT